>NZ_CAKLBR010000007.1:0-232601 GCF_920984685.1 Pseudomonas sp. Leaf59
GATGAGTCGGTGCTGATCTACAACGGGGAGCGGCCGCACTTATCCCTGAAATACAAAACGCCCGATGCGGTGCATCAGGCGTTTTGAGACTGAAACAGGTGTAAACCTATTTCAGGACTAGACACGGTCAACGCCGCAGGCAATCTTTAGACGTTGAAACGGAAGTGCATCACGTCGCCATCTTTGACGATGTATTCCTTGCCTTCCAGGCGCCATTTACCGGCCTCCTTGGTACCCGCCTCGCCCTTGTACTGAATGAAGTCGTTGTAGGCGATCACTTCGGCGCGGATAAAGCCTTTTTCGAAGTCGGTGTGGATCACGCCGGCAGCCTGTGGCGCGGTAGCGCCAACCTTGACGGTCCACGCGCGGACTTCTTCAACGCCAGCGGTGAAGTAGGTCTGCAGGTTGAGCATTTCGTAGCCGGCACGGATTACACGGTTCAGGCCAGGCTCTTCCAGGCCCAGGGCCTCGAGGAACATGTCTTTTTCTTCGCCGTCATCGAGTTCGGCGATTTCTGCTTCGATCTTGTTGCACACCGGAACGACAATGGCGCCTTCTTCGTCGGCAATGGCCTTGACCACGTCGAGCAGCGGGTTGTTCTCAAAGCCGTCTTCGGCGACGTTGGCGATGTACATCACCGGCTTGGTGGTCAGCAGGTGGAAACCCTTGATCACCGCCTTCTCGTCGACGCCCATTTTTTTCATCAGGCTGCGTGCCGGCTTGCCTTCGGTGAAGTGTGCGATCAACTGTTCCAGCAGGCCTTTCTGGACCACGGCGTCCTTGTCTCCACCCTTGGCATTGCGCGCGACTTTCTGCAGTTGCTTCTCGCAGCTGTCGAGGTCGGCAAAGATCAGCTCCAGGTCGATGATCTCGATGTCGCGTTTCGGGTCGACGCTGTTGGAGACGTGAATCACGTTCTCGTCTTCAAAGCAGCGGACCACGTGGGCGATGGCATCGGTTTCACGGATGTTGGCCAAAAACTTGTTGCCCAGGCCTTCACCTTTCGACGCGCCGGCCACCAGGCCTGCGATGTCGACGAACTCCATGGTGGTCGGCAGGACGCGCTTGGGGTTGACGATAGCCGCCAGGGCGTCCAGGCGCGGGTCCGGCATCGGTACGATACCGCTGTTGGGTTCGATGGTGCAGAAGGGGAAGTTCTCCGCCGCAATACCGGACTTGGTCAAAGCGTTGAACAAGGTGGATTTGCCGACGTTGGGCAGGCCGACGATGCCGCAATTGAATCCCATGGTGTTTCCCCTCGGTAAGAGTCAGGCCTTCTGGCTGTGCAGGTTTTTCATCGCGCGGTTCCATTCACCGGCGAAGATATCCGGCAGCACGCCGAGGGCAAAGTCGATGCTGGCATCGAGTTTTTCCTGTTCGGCGCGTGGCGCACGACCCAGGACGAAATTTGAAACCATACTGGCAACGCCCGGGTGGCCAATGCCAAGCCGCAGGCGGTAGAAATTATTCTGATTACCCAACTGCGCGATGATGTCGCGCAGACCATTGTGCCCGCCATGCCCGCCGCCCAGCTTGAGCTTGGCGACGCCGGGTGGCAGGTCCAGTTCGTCATGGGCCACCAGGATCTCTTCGGGTTTGATCCGGAAGAATCCCGCAAGCGCCGCGACAGCCTGGCCGCTGCGGTTCATGTAGGTGGTGGGAATCAGCAGACGAACATCCTGACCCTGGTGCGAGAAGCGCCCGGTCAGGCCAAAATATTTGCGGTCGGCCGCAAGGTTTACGCCTTGGGCGTGGGCAATACGCTCAACAAAAAGGGCCCCCGCGTTATGCCGGGTCTGTTCGTATTCGGCGCCTGGATTTCCCAGGCCAACGATCAGTTTGATGGCAGTCACGACAGGGGCCCTTCCTTTGGAGTTGTGGATAACATCGCCGCGCCAGGTGTGCGGCGAAAGGGGACGACAGGAGCTCACTTATCCAGAGATAAACTTCGCGTTATCGCCCGCTTTCTCGCTACGTTCCGGTCCGCGATGTTTCCTCAAGCTCCGACGTTACAGAGTGCATCACTCTGCAGCGGTTTCGCCTTCAGCAGCATCATCTTCTTCTACAACACGTGGCGCGTGGACGTTGGCAACAGCCTTGTCGTCGTTGTGAGCCAGTGCAACGAACTCAACGCCTTTAGGGGCCTTGAGGTCGGACAAGTGAATGATGGTGCCGATTTCAGCAGCCGACAGGTCGACTTCGATGAACTCAGGCAGGTCTTTCGGCAGGCAGGTCACTTCCAGTTCGGTAGTGGTGTGCGATACAACGCCGCCTTTCTTGACCGGAGCTTCTTCACCGATGAAATGCACAGGCACGATAGCGGTCAGTTTCTGGCCGGCTACAACGCGGATGAAGTCAGCGTGCAGGACGTGACCCTTGGACGGGTGGCGCTGCAGAGCCTTGATGATAACGTTCTGCTTCTTGCCGCCAACGTTCAGTTCGATAACGTGGCTGTAGGCAGCATCGTTTTCGAGCAGTTTGGCAACTTCTTTGGCCAGCATGCTGATGGACTCAGGGGCTTTGTCGCCACCGTAGACTACAGCTGGAACCAGGCTTGCGAGACGACGCAGGCGGCGGCTCGCACCTTTCCCCAGGTCGGAACGCAGTTCAGCATTCAAAGTAAAATCGTTCATGTTGTATCTCCAAATTAACCACATTCGCCCCAGCGTTTGCGACCAGCGCTAAAGGCGATATGGGCAAAAAAGCCCCGCCCCAACAGAATGCTGGGGCGGGGCGCTTTTCGTCAGGTTGATGTCGCCAAGGCCTGAGCCTTAACGGAACATCGCGCTGATCGATTCTTCGTTGCTGATACGGCGAACCGCTTCGGCAACGACCGGTGCGATATCCAGTTGACGGATACGCGCACAGGCTTGAGCAGCGGCGGACAACGGGATGGTGTTGGTCACCACCAGTTCGTCCAGCACGGAATTCTCGATGTTCTCGATCGCTCGGCCCGACAGCACAGGGTGTGTGCAATAGGCGAAGACTTTGGCCGCACCGTGCTCTTTCAAGGCTTTTGCCGCATGGCACAGGGTGCCGGCGGTGTCGACCATGTCATCAACCAGAATACAGGTACGCCCTTCGACATCACCGATGATATGCATCACTTCAGAGTGATTGGCTTTCTCGCGGCGTTTGTCGATGATCCCGAGATCAACGCCCAGGGATTTGGCAACAGCCCGTGCACGCACGACGCCGCCAATGTCCGGGGACACGATCATCAGGTTTTCAAAGCGCTGGTCTTCGATGTCATCCACCAGAACGGGGGAGCCGTAGATGTTATCTACCGGAATATCGAAGAACCCCTGGATCTGGTCAGCGTGCAGGTCAACTGTAAGCACACGGTCGATGCCTACCACGGTCAGCATGTCAGCAACGACTTTCGCGCTGATGGCCACACGTGCGGAGCGCGGACGGCGATCCTGACGGGCATAACCAAAGTAAGGGATTACAGCTGTGATTCGAGTTGCTGAGGAGCGGCGGAAGGCATCAGCCATCACGACGAGTTCCATCAGGTTATCGTTGGTCGGAGCGCAGGTCGGCTGAATAATGAAGACGTCTTTACCGCGAACGTTTTCATTGATCTCGGCTGTAATTTCGCCGTCGGAGAATTTACCGACAGAGATGTCACCGAGAGGGATATGCAGCTGACGTACGACACGTCGAGCCAGATCGGGGTTGGCGTTCCCCGTAAAGACCATCATCTTGGACACGCGCAGTACCTAGAGGCTGAGGGTAACCTGGATGAGTATAGGAAAATGGCAGGGGCGGCTGGATTCGAACCAACGCATGGCAGGATCAAAACCTGCTGCCTTACCGCTTGGCGACGCCCCTGTATCTGTTGCAACGAGTACCCAGTACTCGATTCCTTTTAGAGCAGACTTTGCAGCTTGCGATGCAACATCGAAACGTTGCTTCCCTTTGCTACAAACCCTGTAAGGGTCTCTGTAAGAAGGGCCGAGACTTTATCAGCTTCAGCTTTGCTTGGGAAGCCCCCAAACACACAACTTCCAGTGCCGGTTAATTTTGCTTCGGTAAATTTACCTAACAAATTCAAAGCGTTACGTACTTCTGGATAACGCCTTGCCACAACCGGCAAGCAGTCATTTCGACTGTTTCCCTTGGGAACGGGGCGCACTTTAATGGGAGGAGAGTTACGTGTCAACAGCGGATCTGAAAAAATTTCTGCTGTACTTACAGATACTTGCGGAACAAGCACAACATACCAAGGCTCTTCGGGGTATTCGGGGCTGAGTTTCTCGCCCACGCCCTCGGCAAAAGCCGCGTGCCCGCGCACGAAAACCGGAACGTCGGCACCCAGTGTCAGGCCCAAGGCTGCCAGGCGATCCTGGTCCCAGCCCAGTTGCCACAGGTGATTGAGACCCAGCAGGGTGGTCGCCGCATTCGAACTGCCGCCACCGATACCGCCGCCCATGGGCAGGATCTTGTCGATCCAGATATCGATGCCCAATGTGCAGCCGGATTGCGCTTGAAGTCTGCGGGCTGCCTTCACGATCAGATTGCTGTCGTGAGGTACGCCTTCAAATTCCGTGTGCAGTCGAATCACGCCGTCGTCGCGCAGGGCAAAGGTGAGTTCATCGCCATAGTCGAGAAATTGAAACAGCGTCTGCAACTCGTGGTAGCCGTCTTCACGGCGACCCAGAATGTGCAGCATCAGGTTGAGCTTGGCCGGGGAGGGCAGGGTCAGGCGCTCGCTCACGTCACTGCCCCAGCTTGCGCGGTTGCCAGTCCTTGATCACCAGCGTGACGTCAAGGTCGGTGCCATGCAGCTTGATGCGTTCGGGCAGCCAGTAGCCGCCTTGCTGTACATAACTCAAATACTCGACCTCCCAGCCATCCTGCTCCAGCGTGGCCAGACGGCTGTCGCCGTTGAGGCTCAGGCGACTCTTGCTGTCGGGTGCCGGCAGCCCGCGCACCCACCAGACCAGATGCGACACGGGCAACTTCCAGCCGATCTGCTGCTCCAGCAATGCTTCCGGAGACGTCGCCTCGTAGCGGCCCTGGTTGGCGACTTCCAGGCTCACCTGCCCCGGGCGGCCGGTCAGGCGTGCCGCGCCGCGGCCCAGCGGACCGGACAGGCGAATGTCGTAGTAATCCTGACGTTGCAGCCAGAACAGGGTTCCGCTGCCGGAATCTTTCGGCGCGCGCACCCCGACCTTGCCTTCTATCTGCCAGCCGTCGATGCTGCCGAGCTGGTCCTTGTGCTGTTGCCATTGCGCCGGGTTGCCCTGGCCTTCAACGGATTCGCGGCTGCCTGTGCCCGCGCAACCGGCGAGCAGGGCGATAAGACTGAATACAACAATGTGGCGCAGGAACATAAGCTTAAAGGGTCTCGGATCCGGTCAGGCGCTTGATGGTGCCGCGCAAAAGAGGGCTTTCGGGTTGTTCCTTGAGGAATTTTTCCCAGACTTGCCGGGCTTCGCGCTGCTTGCCATTGGCCCACAGCACTTCACCCAGGTGGGCAGCGACTTCCTGATCGGGAAAACGCTCCAGCGCCTGGCGCAGCAGGCGTTCGGCCTCGTCCAGGTTGCCCAGGCGATAATTTACCCAGCCCAGGCTGTCGAGCACGGCCGGGTCTTCCGGATTGAGCTTGTGGGCCTGCTCGATCAGGGCCTTGGCCTCGGCATAGCGCGTGGTGCGGTCGGACAGGGTGTAGCCCAGAGCGTTGAGGGCCATGGCATTGTCCGGGTCGCGCTTGATGATCAGGCGCAGGTCTTTTTCCATCTGCGCCAGGTCATTGCGTTTTTCTGCCTGCATGGCGCGGGTATACAGCAGGTTCAGGTCGTCGGGGTATTGCAGCAAGGCTTGTTGCAGCAATTTCCAGGCGCGTTCGCCCTGCTTGTTGGCCGACAGTGTCTCGGCCTGGATCAGGTACAGCTGGATGGCGTAGTCCGGCTCGGCATCGCGCGCCGCCGCCAGGCGTTTTTCCGCCTCGTCGGTACGACCGTTGCTCATCAGGATATCGGCCTGGCGCAGCTGAGCCGGCAGGTAGTCATTGCCCGGGCCGACCTGGGCATATTCGAGCAGGGCGGCCTGCGGGTCGTTGCGCTCTTCAGCGATGCGGCCAAGGTTCAGGTGAGCCGAATCAACGTGGCTCTCACGCTGGATCAGTTCTTCCAGATACCCCTTGGCTTCCTCCCACGCCTTGGCTTCCAGGCACACCAGTGCCAGGGAATAACGCAATTCGTCATCGTCGGGGTATTGCTGGACGAGGTTGGCGAACTGCACTTTGGCGTCCGCCATGCGGTCCTGTTCCACCAGCATGCGCGCGTAAGTCAGGCGCAGGCGCTTGTCTTCCGGGTATCGCTTGATGCTTTTTTCCAGCAATGGAATCGCTTCCTTGCCGCGATTGAGGTTCTGCAGCAGGCGCGCGCGCAGCAGGATCGGCGCGATTTCGCCGTCTTCCGGCGGGTTCTGTTCCAGCAGCTTGAGGGCGGCTTCGGCTTCATCATCCTGTTGCAGCAGCAAGGCCTTGCCAAAAATCAGCTGGCTGTTCTTCGGATGCTTTTGCAGCAGGCGGTCGAAGCTCTTCATCAGGCCATTGCGCGTGTCCTGGTCGGTGTCGGCGGCCGACAGCGCGAGGAAATCGAAGTGCGTGTCGCCCTTGCCCTGCAGGACTTTTTCCATATACACCATGGAGTCGTCGTAGCGCCCGGCGCGCGCCAGCTGGACAGCCGCGGCCCGTTGCGCTTCGAGGTCATCCGGCGCGTTTTTCGCCCAGATCAGCGACGTGTCCAGCGCCGCCTGATCGGCTCCGAGGTACTCGGCGATGCGAAACGCCCGCTCGGAAATACCCGGGTCCTGGGTGTTGATGGCCTGAGTCACATAGTTATCCAGCGCAATATCGAAGCGATTGCGCTGCCCGGCCAGTTCAGCGCTCAGCAGGCTGAACACCGTTTCCTCACTGAACGAGGAGTAAACCTTGGGCTTTTCAGGCGCGGGGGCGGTGTCTTCTGCCGGCGGCGTATCGCCCGGCGACACGGGTGCCATGGCCTGGCAGCCGCTGAGGAAGACAAAAGCTAGGAGCAACGCGGAGGATCTATTCATATAGGAAGAGGACGACTAACCTGCGGTCGGATCATCATGACACAAGCCTTCGGCCAAACATAACCGAGTCTCAGTGGGCGCCTTTATAGGCACAAGCTACTAGGACAATAGACGACGGTGGTTGTTCTGGATCTTTCGAAGTAGGACAATTGCCGGCTTCCCGACCTCATCAGCGATATTGAATGGCCTTCCTCGCACTCGGTATTAACCACAAGACTGCCTCAGTCGACGTGCGCGAGCGCGTGGCGTTTACGCCGGAGCAGTTGGTTGAGGCCTTGCAACAGCTCTGCCGGCTCACCGACAGCCGCGAAGCTGCAATCCTTTCGACCTGCAATCGCAGCGAGCTCTATATAGAGCAGGAACATCTGTCAGCGGATGTAGTGCTGCGCTGGCTCGCCGATTATCACCATTTGAGCCTCGACGACCTGCGCGCCAGCGCGTATGTGCACGAAGAGGATGCGGCCGTTCGTCACATGATGCGCGTCGCCTCCGGGCTTGATTCGCTGGTACTGGGCGAACCGCAGATCCTTGGTCAGATGAAGTCCGCCTATGCCGTCGCGCGCGAGGCCGGCACGGTCGGCCCGCTGTTGGGCCGTCTGTTCCAGGCCACGTTCAATTCTGCCAAGCAGGTGCGCACCGACACGGCCATCGGCGAAAACCCGGTGTCCGTCGCTTTTGCGGCGGTCAGCCTGGCCAAACAGATTTTCAGCGATTTGCAACGCAGCCAGGCCCTGCTGATCGGCGCCGGCGAGACCATCACCCTGGTCGCCCGCCATCTGCACGAGCTGGGTGTGCAGCGCATCGTCGTCGCCAACCGCACCCTGGAACGCGCCAGCAGCCTGGCCGAACAGTTCGGTGCCCACGCGGTGTTGCTGTCGGATATTCCGGCCGAACTGGTGCGCAGTGACATCGTGATCAGCTCCACCGCCAGTCAATTGCCGATACTGGGCAAAGGCGCGGTAGAAAGTGCACTGAAGCTGCGCAAGCACAAGCCGATCTTCATGGTGGACATTGCCGTTCCACGGGATATCGAACCCGAAGTCGGCGAGTTGGACGACGTTTACCTCTATAGCGTCGATGACTTGCACGAAGTGGTCGCCGAAAACCTCAAGAGCCGCCAGGGCGCCGCCCAGGCCGCCGAGGAGATGGTCAGCGTCGGCGCCGAAGATTTCATGGTGCGCCTGCGCGAACTGGCGGCGGTGGACGTGCTCAAGGCCTATCGTCAACAGGGCGAACGCCTGCGTGACGAGGAGTTGATCAAGGCCCAGCGTCTGCTTGCCAACGGCAGCAGCGCCGAAGAGGTGCTGATGCAGCTGGCGCGTGGCCTGACCAACAAACTGCTCCACGCGCCCAGCGTACAGCTAAAAAAATTGACTGCCGAAGGCCGCCTCGATGCGCTGGCCATGGCCCAGGAACTCTTTGCCCTCGGTGAGGGCGCGTCAGACAGCTCTTCGGATAAAAAACCGCAATGAAAGCCTCACTGCTCAATAAACTGGACGTGCTCCAGGACCGTTTCGAAGAACTGACCGCCTTGCTTGGCGATGGCGAAGTCATTTCCGATCAGACCAAATTCCGCGCCTATTCCAAGGAATACGCCGAAGTTGAGCCTGTGGTTGCCACTTACACGAATTTGCTGAAAGTGCAGGCCGACCTCGAAGGCGCCCAGGCGCTGCTCAAGGACAACGACCCGGACATGCGCGAAATGGCCGTGGAAGAAGTCCGCGAGGCCAAGGAAAAGCTGACTGAGCTGGAAGGCGACCTGCAACGCATGCTGCTGCCCAGGGACCCCAACGACGGGCGCAACGTATTCCTCGAAATCCGTGCCGGCACCGGCGGCGACGAAGCGGCCATTTTCTCCGGCGACCTGTTCCGCATGTACTCGCGCTACGCCGAGCGGCGCGGGTGGCGGGTGGAGATCCTGTCGGAAAACGAAGGCGAGCATGGTGGCTATAAAGAAGTCATCGCGCGGGTCGAGGGCGACAACGTCTACGGCAAGCTCAAGTTCGAGTCCGGCGCACATCGCGTGCAGCGGGTGCCGGCGACCGAGTCACAGGGCCGTATCCACACCTCGGCCTGCACCGTGGCGGTGTTGCCCGAGCCGGACGAGCAGGAAACCATCGAGATCAACCCGGCGGATCTGCGCGTCGACACCTACCGCTCCTCGGGCGCCGGTGGTCAGCACGTGAACAAGACCGACTCGGCGATCCGCATCACCCACTTGCCGTCGGGCATCGTGGTGGAATGCCAGGAAGAACGCTCCCAGCACAAGAACCGTGCGCGGGCCATGTCCTGGCTGTCGGCCAAGCTCAACGACCAGCAGACCAGCGCCGCCGCCAACGCCATTGCCAGCGAGCGCAAGCTGCTGGTGGGCTCGGGCGATCGCTCCGAGCGTATCCGCACCTACAATTTTGCCCAGGGCCGGGTCACCGACCACCGCGTCAACCTCACCCTTTATTCGCTCGACGAAATTCTTGCCGGCGGCGTGGACGCGGTGATCGAGCCGTTGCTGGCCGAATACCAGGCCGATCAACTCGCAGCCATTGGTGAATAAATGACCATCATCGCCAGCCTGTTGCGCGCCGCCGACCTGCCAGACTCGCCCACCGCGCGTCTGGATGTGGAGCTGCTGCTGGCGGCTGCGCTGGGCAAGTCGCGCAGCTACCTGCACACCTGGCCGGAAAAAATCGTCAGCAGCGAAGCGGCGCTCACGTTTGCCGGTTACCTGCAACGGCGCCGAGCCGGCGAGCCGGTGGCCTATATCCTCGGCCAGCAGGGTTTCTGGAAACTGGACCTGGAAGTGGCGCCGCACACGCTGATCCCGCGCCCGGACACCGAACTGCTGGTGGAGGCCGCGCTGGAATTGCTGCCGGCCACGCCCGCTACGGTGCTCGATCTGGGCACCGGCAGCGGCGCCATTGCCCTGGCCCTGGCCAGCGAGCGCCCGGCCTGGCAGGTGACCGCCGTTGATCGCGTGCTGGAGGCGGTGGCCCTGGCCGAGCGCAATCGCCAGCGGCTGCACCTTGATAACGCCACGGTGCTGAGCAGTCATTGGTTCAGCGCCCTTGGCGGTCGTACATTTGATCTGATCATCAGCAACCCGCCCTACATTGCCGACAACGACCCGCACCTGGTGGCGGGCGATGTGCGTTTCGAGCCGGCCAGCGCGCTGGTGGCAGGCCGCGATGGCCTGGACGATCTGCGCTTGATCATCCAGCAGGCCGGGACTCACCTGAATGCCGGAGGCCGGCTGTTGCTCGAACACGGTTACGACCAGGCGCAGGCCGTGCGCGATCTGCTGCTGAGCCAGGGGTTCGAGGACGTTCACAGCCGCATCGACCTCGGCGGCCACGAACGCATCAGCCTGGGGCAACGGCCGTGTTGACCGACCAGGAGCTGTTGCGCTACAGCCGGCAGATTCTGTTGCAGCAGGTGGACATCGCAGGCCAGTTGCGCCTGAAAAACAGCCGCGCATTGATCGTCGGCCTGGGTGGCCTGGGCGCGCCGGTGGCGCTTTACCTCGCCGCAGCCGGCGTGGGCGAGCTGCACCTGGCCGACTTCGATACGGTCGACCTGACCAACCTGCAACGCCAGATCATCCACGACACCGACAGCGTCGGGCAGACCAAGGTCGACTCGGCCGTGCGCCGCCTGACCGCCGTCAATCCTGAGGTCAGGCTGGTTACCCACCGCAGCGCGCTGGACGCCGACTCCCTGGCCGCCGCCGTGGCGGCCGTAGACGTGGTGCTCGATTGCAGCGACAACTTCTCCACCCGCGAAGCGGTCAATGCGGCCTGCGTGGCCGCCGCCAGGCCATTGGTCAGCGGCGCAGCGATTCGCCTGGAAGGGCAATTGTCGGTGTTCGACCCGCGCCGCGCCAACAGCCCCTGCTATCACTGTTTATACGGGCACGGCAGCGATACCGAACTCACCTGCAGCGAAGCCGGCGTGATAGGCCCGCTGGTGGGACTGGTTGGCAGCCTGCAAGCCCTGGAGGCGCTGAAACTGCTGGCCGGGTTCGGTGAGCCGCTGGTGGGCCGTTTGCTGCTGATCGATGCCTTGACCACGCGTTTTCGTGAGTTGCGCGTCAAGCGCGATCCCGCTTGCCGCGTATGCGGGGCGCCGCATGCTTAAGGATGCGCCAATCGGCGTGTTCGACTCCGGCGTCGGCGGCCTGTCGGTGTTGGACGAAATCCAGCAGTTACTGCCCCACGAATCACTGCTGTATGTGGCCGACTGCGGGCATATTCCCTATGGCGAGAAAACCCCCGCGTTCATTCTCGAACGCTCGCGCCTGGTGGCCGAGTTTTTCCGCAGTCAAGGCGCCAAGGCGTTCGTGATTGCCTGCAACACTGCGACAGTGGCGGCCGTGGCCGACCTGCGTCTGGACTTCCCGGACTGGCCGTTGGTGGGCATGGAGCCCGCCGTCAAACCTGCCGCCGCCGCCACCCGCAGCGGGGTCGTCGGAGTGCTTGCCACCACCGGCACCCTGCAAAGCGCCAAGTTCGCCGCCTTGCTTGATCGGTTCGCCACCGATGTGCGGGTGATCACGCAGCCGTGCCCGGGTCTGGTGGAGTTGATTGAAACCGGCGACTTGACCAGCCCGGCCCTGCGCCAGCTGTTGCAGGGCTATATCGAGCCGTTGCTCAACGCGGGCTGCGACACCATTATTCTCGGCTGCACCCACTATCCCTTTCTCAAACCGCTGCTGGCGCAGATGCTCCCACCCAGCGTCATCCTCATCGATACCGGCGCCGCCGTGGCCCGTCAGCTCAAGCATTTACTGGGCCAGCGCGACCTTTTAGCGACGGGCAACCCGAGTCCGGCCCAGTTCTGGACCAGCGGTGATCTGTATCACCTAAGAAATATCCTACCGACACTATGGAAACATCCGAGCGTTGTGCGAATATTTGGCGCGTGAAAAATTCGTGAAATAGCTCGCTATTGGTGTGGAACTTCCGTCTATGTGCCAGCTTCTATAGCGAGATAGCCTGTACAACACTCTATAACTTCGTTTGGAAAGGATGTTTCTCATGAAGCGCTTGTTCTGTTTGGCCGCGATTGTGGCCGCTGTGGTAGGACACTCTGTTTCGGCCAATGCTGCCGGCCTGGAATTTGGAGTGGGGGGAACGAGCGATTCAACCATGACCTATCGGCTTGGCTTGACCTCCGATTGGGACAAAAGCTGGTGGCAGAGCGACGTGGGTCGGCTGACCGGCTACTGGAGCGGCGCCTACACCTACTGGGACGGCGACAAGACTGCCGGTGCCAGCAGCCTGTCGTTCTCGCCAGTGTTTGTGTATGAGTTTGCCGGGCAGTCGGTCAAGCCTTACATCGAAGCGGGCATCGGCCTGGCCGTCTTCTCGCGCACTCAGCTGGAAGACAACAACATCGGCCAGGCCTTCCAGTTCGAAGACCGTATCGGCTTTGGTCTGCGCTTTGCCGGCGGGCATGAAGTGGGCATTCGTGCCACGCACTATTCCAATGCCGGCATGAGCAGCAACAACGATGGTGTGGAAAGCTACGCGGTGCACTACACCCTGCCGCTGTAATGCTTGAAGTGTGGGAGGGGGCAAGCCCTTCCCACATGGCGACTTTCGATCAAGCCTCAGCGATACGCCGTCGCAATACCCTGGCGCTCTTCAAGGCACTCCGGTGCACCCATTTCGAACTCTCGACAGATCAGCGGGCGTCGCTCGTAGATCGTGCACATCATCGTGTCGCGGTCCAGCGCTGCACACCAGCCGTCATCCAGGCGCAGCATCACTTCGCCGCCCCAGTCATCGGTGTCGATGTAGCGTTCCGGCACGCCGGTGTCGGTGATCAGCAGCACTTCCAGCTGACAGCAACAGGCCGCGCACGTCGAGCAGGTGACGGCGGGTTCGTTGAGCTGTGTGTGAGGGATGGTGGTCATGGGGGCAGCTTCCAGCTTTAAGCGGCAAGCTGCAAGTAGAAGCCGACCGGCTTCATCTTTTGCTTGCCGCTTGAAACTTGTCGCTGGTGGCTGCTGCGGTCAGCAGCGTGAACACAAACGCCCACAGCACCGCCAACCCGGCCATCGTCGGGCCTGTGGCGTAACCGAACTGCACGCCGGCCAATTGGCTCCCCGCGTAGTAGGACGCCGGGCCGCCCATCGCCCCCAGCAATGCCGCGCGCCACCATGGCCGCGCGCTCCAGGCCAGGCAATGGTGCAGCGTGGTTGCCAGCAGAGCCCACAGCAACATCAACCAGAACGGAATCAGTGGGCCCGGCTCGTTGAAGTGAAACACGCCAAGGGCACGTAACGCCGTGTCCAACAGCGTGCCCACCAGCGTGACGCTGATGATCAGCACGCCATCCTCGGCCGACGAACTGATCCACAGCAGGTGAATGGCCAGTACCGCCAGCCCCACCAGCAACCACAGGCTGTCACCGCCCAGCACGCAGGCGAACCAGCCGCACTGGAACAGCGCCGCGTTGGCCAACGATTTAAGCATCGAAGCGCCCGAGCAATGGCGGGTTGATCGCCGCCGGCTTGGCCAACAGCAACTGCGCCGTGCCAATGGTGCGTTCCATGAAGCCGCCTTCGCAGTAGCACAGATAAAATTCCCACAGGCGCAGGAAGTATTCGTCGTAGCCCAATTCCGCAAGACGGCCATGAGCACGGCGAAAGTTCTCGTGCCACAGGCGCAGGGTGCGCGCGTAGTGCAGGCCGAAATCCTCCATGTGCAGCAGGTTCATGTCGGTGTCGCGGCTGACGATGTGCAACATGTTCTGCACGCTGGGCAGCGCCCCACCGGGGAAAATGTAGCGCTGGATGAAATCGACGCTGTTCCTGGCCTGCTCGAAGCGTTGCTCGCGAATCGTGATGGCCTGCAGCAGCATCAGCCCGTCGGGCTTGAGCAGGTGCGCGCATTGCTTGAAGTAGGTCGGCAGGAAGCGGTGGCCTACCGCTTCGATCATCTCGATGGACACCAGCTTGTCAAACTGGCCGGTGAGGTCGCGGTAGTCCCTCAGCAGCAGTGTCACCTTGTCCTGCAAACCCAGGGCGGCAATGCGCTGTTCGGTGTAGGCGAACTGTTCCTTGGACAAGGTGGTAGTGGTGACCTTGCAGCCGTAATGCTGCGCCGCGTACAGCGCCATGCTGCCCCAGCCAGTGCCGATTTCCAGCAGGTGGTCGCCGGGCTTGAGCGACAGTTTCTGACAGATGCGTTCCAGCTTGTTCAGTTGCGCCTGTTCCAGGGTGTCGTCGGCCTTAAGAAACTGCGCCGCCGAGTACATCATGGTTGGGTCGAGGAATTCCTCGAACAGGTCGTTGCCCAGGTCGTAATGCGCCGCGATGTTTTTCTGCGAGCCCTTGCGCGTATTGCGGTTGAGCCAGTGCAGGCCCTGGGTGAACGGCCGTGCGAGGCGCGCCAGACCGCCTTCCATCGCATCGAGCACGTCGAGGTTGCTGACCATCACGCGCACCACGGCGGTGAGGTCGGGGCTGGTCCAATAACCGTGGATAAATGCCTCACCCGCACCGATAGAGCCGTTGGCCGCCACCAGGCCCCACACGGCGGCGTCGAGGATATGGATCTCCCCCAACAGATGCGCTTCCCGTGCGCCAAATACGTGGCGCTCGCCGTCCTCGATCAGCACCAACTGGCCGTGGCGCAATTGGCTGAGCTGACGCAGCACGCCCTTGCGCAGCAGCGCACTGGTCATGCCATTGACGTTCAGGCGGGTGGCCTTGACCGATACATTAGGGGATTTCATGGCGGCGATCCTTGGTATACCCAACTGCAGTGCGAGAGGCGCCATCGGCGGCTCGGTGGGGGAAAATCGGTGTGCGTTTGAGCAACAGGCGCACGGCCTGCCAGTAAATGGCCAGGCAGGTCTTGGCGGTCATCCACGGGAAGCGCCGCAGGTAACGGTGCAGGCTGGCGCGGGTGAGCGGCTCTTTTTGCAGGCTCAACGTGGCGTCGAAGACTTTGAGTTCGCCTTGCCAGTCGGCCATGTGCACGCCCAGCCGGTCGGCGGGCGGGCTGAAGCTCATGCGGTATTCGAGGTCGGGCGGCAAAAATGGCGACACATGGAACGCCTTGGCCACCGCGAAGTGCTGATGTTCGCCTGCGCCAAGGGCCAGGGCCGGCAGCACATAGTGATAGCGCTCGCGCCACGGGGTGTTGGTGACTTCACACAAAATCGCGGCCAGCTCCCCACCTGCCTCGTAGCAGTAGAAGAAACTCACCGGGTTGAACGCCAGGCCCCAACTGCGGGCCTGGGTCAGCAGGCAGATCGCGCCCTGGGGCGTGCGCCCCAGCGCCTTGCCCACCTCAAGACGCACCGCGTCGGTGAGGCTCATGCCCTGGCGGGTCAAGGTGCGCAGGTAGTCCTGCTGGCGAAAGCCGAACGGCGCCAGGCGATGAGTGCCGGCCAGGGGCGAGAGCGCGAGCACCTGGTCCTGCTCGCTTAAGTCCAGGTACAGCAGGCCGATGCGGTAGCGAAAGGCGTGGGCCCTGGGCGCAAACCGGCGATGGGCGATCCAGCCGCTGTACAGGGCGCTGTTCACAGGGTTTCCCCGAAGGCCTGGGCCACGCGCAGCGCGCTGACCACGCCGTCCTCATGAAAGCCGTTGGCCCAGTAGGCACCGCAGTAGAAGGTATTGCGCGCGCCGTTCAACTCTTCCCAGCGTTCCTGCGCGGCCACCGCCGCCAGGCTGTATTGCGGATGGGCGTAGGTGAAGCGCGCAAGAATTTTGCGCGGATCGATCATTGGCGTCTGGTTGAGGCTGACGCAAAACGTGGTGGCGCTGTCGATGCCTTGCAGGATGTTCATGTCGTAGGTGACGGCGGCCTGGGTGTCGGCGCTGCCGGTGAGGCGGTAATTCCAGCTGGCCCAGGCCAGCTTGCGCGTGGGCAGCAGGCGGGTGTCGGTGTGCAGCACCACGTCGTTGTCGGCGTAGGGCAGGGCGCCAAGGATGGCTTGCTCGGCCTCGCTCGGGTCGGCCAGCAGGGCCAGGGCCTGGTCGCTGTGGCAGGCGAACACCACGCGGTCGAATGTCTCGCTGCCAGCGGCGCTGTGGATCACCACGCCATCAGCGTTGCGCTCGACCTTGTGCACAGGGCAATCGAGACGGATTTTTTCGCGAAAGCCGCGGGTCAGCGGTTCGATGTAGGCGCTGGAGCCCCCTTCGATCACGCACCATTGCGGGCGGTTGTTCACCGACAGCAGGCCGTGATTCTTGAAGAAACGCACAAAGAACTGCAACGGAAAACCGAGCATGTCCGCCAGGGACATCGACCAGATCGCCGCGCCCATCGGCACGATGTAATGCCGGATGAATCGCGGGCCGTAGCCGCCGGCTGCCAGGTAGTCGCCCAGGGTCATGTCGGCGCTGATGCGTTGCTGTTCAAGGTCCAGCGGCGCCTGGCGGTTGAAGCGCAGAATGTCGCGCAACATGCCCCAGAACCCCGGCGAGAGAACATTGCGGCGTTGGGCGAACAGGCTATTGAGGTTGTTGCCGTTGTATTCGAAGCCACTGCGCTGGTCGTTCACCGAAAAACTCATTTCGGTGGGTTTGAATGTCACCCCGATCTGCCCCAGCAACCGGATGAAATTGGGGTAGGTCCAGTCGTTGAACACGATAAAACCGGTGTCCACCGCGTAAGGCTGGCCGTCGACCGTCACATGGGCGGTATGGGTATGCCCGCCGATGCAGGCGTTGGCTTCGAAGACGCTGATGTCGTGGCGACGGCTGAGCAGGTAGGCGCTGGTCAGGCCGGCGATGCCGCTGCCGATGATGGCGATCTTCACAGGTCGTCCTTCTGCGGCGGCGGGCTGCGCAGCATGCGCTTGCCGATGATCAGTTGCGCGCGGTTCGGCAGTTTCGACAGTGGCCACAGGGCGGCGATGAACATGGCCGGGAAAGCGATCTCCAGCGGGCGTTTGTCCAGCTTGGCGAAAATGTGCCGTGCCGCTTTGTCGGCCGGCCAGCTCAAGGGCATCGGGAAATCATTGCGCTCGGTCAGCGGTGTATCGACAAAGCCCGGGCTGATCACGGTGACGTCGATATGCTCCGGCGACAGGCTGATGCGCAGGGATTCGAACAGATAACGCAAGCCGGCCTTGGACGCGCCATAGGCTTCGGCCCGTGGCATCGGTAAGTAGGTCACGGCGCTGGCGACGCCCACCAGGTGCGGCGCCCGCCCGGCGCGCAGCAGCGGCAGGGCGGCTTCGATGCAGTAGCTGCTGGCCAACAGGTTGGTGCGCACCACGTGTTCGACGATGGACGAATCAAACTGGCGCGCATCCACGTATTCGCAGGTGCCGGCATTGAGAATCACGGTGTCCAGCGCGCCCCAGGCCTCGCCGATGCGCTCGCCGATTTCGCGCACGGTCTGGCTGTTGGTCAGGTCGCCGGCCACCACCAGCACCTGGCCGGGGTAGCGCCGGGCTAGCGCGTCCAGTGGGCCTTGGGAGCGCGAGCTGACGGCCACGTGGGCGCCGCTGTCGAGCAACTCCAGGGCCAGGGCGGCACCGATGCCACTGCTGGCGCCGGTCAACCAGTAACGGCGGGGCGAGGTCAGGCTCATGCGATTCTCCTTTTCAGCCAGCTTATGACTCGGCCGACTACCGGCAGGTGTTCATAGAGCATGGCGCCGGCATCGAAATAGTCGCGATGGCGGTACACCTTGTTGTCGCGCCACATCAGGTGCGAGCAGCCTTCCACTCGGATGACCTTGCCGCCGTTGAGGCGCGGGTGGCAAAAACTCATTTTCCAGCGCAGGTAGCCTTCGCCTTCGGCCACCTCATCGAAACCCTGATAGTCGAAACGCAGCTGGCTGATCTGGCTGTACAGCTCGCTGAAGTAGCGGCGCAGTTCAGGCAGGCCATGCACCTGATGCAGCGGGTCGGCGAAGGCGATGTCCTGGCTGTACAGGCTGTCGAGCAGGTGCAGGTTGTGCTTGTCCAGCGTGGCGAAGGCCTGGGCGAAGCGGCGCAGAAAGTCACTCATGCGCGGCCACCGCTTGACGGGACGGCAGGCTGCGGAAGGCGGCAAGGGCGCGCTCGCGGGATTTTTTCAGGTCGACGATCGAACGCGGGTAGTCCGCCACGCCGAACAGCCCACCGGCGGCCTCGGGGTTGTGCACGTCCTTTTTGTTCAGCGCCCCCAACTGCGGCAGCCAGTGCTTGATGAACACGCCCTCGCCGTCGAATTTTTCCGACTGGCTCAGCGGGCTGAAAATGCGGAAATAGGGCGCCGAGTCGGTGCCGGTGGAAGAACTCCACTGCCAGCCGCCGTTATTGGCGGCGAGGTCGCCGTCGATCAGGTGGCGCATGAAAAAACGCTCGCCCTCGCGCCAGTCGATCAGCAGATTCTTGGTCAGGAACATCGCCACCACCATGCGCAGGCGGTTGTGCATCCAGCCGGTCTCCAGTAACTGACGCATGGCCGCGTCGATGATCGGCAGGCCGGTGCGCGCTTCCTGCCACGCCGCCAGGTCCTCGGGCGCGTGGCGCCAGGCGACGGCTTCGGTCTCGGGCCGGAATGCGCGGTGGCGCGATACCCGTGGGTAGCCGACCAGAATATGTTTGTAGAACTCACGCCACAGCAATTCGTTGATCCAGGTGACGGCGCCAACGTTGCCCGTTTCGAACTCGCCGCTGTTGCTCTGCAACGTCGCGTGCAGGCACTGACGCGGCGACACCACACCGGCGGCGAGGTAGGCGGAGAGCTGGCTGGTGCCCGGTTTGGCCGGGTAGTCGCGCTCGTCCTTGTAATAGCCGATCTGCTGGTCGGTGAAGGCGTCGAGGCGGCGTCGGGCTTCGTCTTCGCCGGCCGGCCAGAGTGCGCGCAGGCTGTCGCTGGGCGTTTCGAAGCCGGGCAAGCTGTGCGGAATCGGGTCGCTGGCGAACGGCAGTTTTTGCTGGGCTTTCGGCGTTGCCACCAAGCGCGGCAGCGCGCTGTGCAAGCGGCTGTAACACACCTTGCGAAACTGGCTGAAGACCTGGAAGTAGGTGCCGGTCTTGGTCAGCACACTGCCGGGTTGGAAAAACAGTTGGTCGAGGTAGCGGTGGAACGTCACGCCGCAGGCTTCCAGCGCCTGGGCCACGGCCTGGTCGCGACGGCTTTCGTGGATGCCGTATTCCTCGTTGATGTGCACCGACTCCACCGACAGTTCCTGGCACAGCGTGCTCAGCACGGCGGGTGCCTGGTCCCAGGTCGGGGCGGTGCGAATCAGTAAGGGAATGTTGAGTGTGCCCAGCGCCTGGCTCAGGGACTGCAGGTTGCGCAGCCAGAAGTCGACCTTGCACGCGGCATCGTCGTGGGCCAGCCATTGCTCGGGCGTGATCAGGTACACGGCGGCCATCGGGCCGCGCTGGCTCGCGGCGGCCAGGGCGGTGTTGTCGTGCAGGCGCAAGTCGGTGCGCAGCCAGATCAAATGCATTTAGACAATTCCACGCTCAATCAGTATCTGATGGGCCGCCAAGGGGTCTTCGGCGACGAACAGGTCAGGGATGTCCTGGGTTAGTACGGCCAGTTCGGCGTGGTGGATGCACACCGTTGGTCCGGCGAGCAAAATCGGGCAACTGACGCCGCCCAATAGTTTGGTCAACGCCGGCACATTGAGGGCCTTGCTCGAATACAGCAACACCGCGCGCGGTTGCAGGTGTTCTACCGCGAGGGCCAGTTCGCCGGCAGGCAGCGGCCAGTCGAAGACTTCCACCGGGCAGTCGGCGCTGCTGGCCAGCCACGCGCTGAGCCACAGGTGCGGCTCCAGGTGCAGGTCGGAGTGATTGACCAGCAGCAGTGGCGCGCCCTGTAACTGGCGATTGGTGTGGTAGATGCGTGCACCGAACTTGCTGCGTAGCCAGGACAGGAAAAATACCCGCTCCATCTGCGCGCCGAACTGGCCCTGCCAGCGTTGCTCCAGCGCCTGCAGCAGCGGCAACAGTAATTGCGCGCAGAGCGTGCGCGGCGGGTACAGCGCCATGGCCTGGTTGAAGGCGTCGTCGACCCGGCGCTCGGCCAGTTCGCTGATGGCGGTCAGCAGGTTCTGGTGCAGCGCGTGCCATTCGTTTTCCACGGCGTCCGGCCCGGTCTGCGCAGAGTCGATCAGGTTTTTCACTTGGCTGACCGGCACGCCTCGATTGAGCCACGTAAGGATGGTGTGGATGCGTTGCACATGGACATCGCTAAATAGCCGATGCCCCTTGGGCGTACGCTGCGGCACGATCAGGCCGTAGCGCCGCTCCCAGGCGCGCAGGGTGACCGCGTTGACGCCGGTCTGGCGCGCCACCTCGCGAATCGGCAGCCAGCCGTCTTCGAGGGCTTGGGCGATGTCATCGGGTTCGTCTAGCAGGGCGGCTTTCATGGCTTAGATCGCATTTCGCAGGCTGAGGTTTTCCGGGTGCGGTTGCAGGTAGGCCTGCTGCGCGATGTAGCGATCCGGGTGTTGGCGAAAGTGGTGCTTGAGCAGGGTCAGTGGCACCACCAGCGGCACGATGCCGTGGCGGTATTGGTCGATGACGGTCTGCATTTCCTGCTTGTCGTCGCTGCTGATGGCCTGCTTGAGGTAGCCACTGATGTGCTGCAGCACGTTGGTGTGGGTGCCGCGGGTGGCGCATTTTTTCAGGCCGGTCATCAGGTCGCTGAAATAACAGTCGGCCAACTCCGAGAGGTTATCGCCCTTGCTCATGCTGCCCAGCAGGTTACCCAGGCTTTTGTAATGCGCCGGGCTGTGGGCCATCAGCAAATATTTGTAGCGCGCATGGAAGGACAGCAAGCGATGACGCGTCAGGCCTTCGGCCAGCAGCTGTTGCCAGCTGTCGTAAACGAACACACGGGTGAGGAAATTTTCCCGCAGCACCGGATCGTTCAGCCGGCCGTCTTCTTCCACCGGCAGGTTGGGGTGGCGCGCGCAGAATGCCTGGGCGTAGATGCCGCGCCCGCCGCCGTCGACCGGGGCGCCGTTGTCACGGTACACCTTGACCCGTTCCAGGCCGCAGGACGGCGACTTCTGCATGAAGATGTAGCCGCACAGGTCGGTGTGTTCACGGGCCATCTGCTGGCCGTATTCGTCGAGAGGCTGGGTGACGTTCAGCTCACGGTGCACGGTGCCCACCGCCTGCGGGTTGGCGGCGTCGCCGACCAGGCGGATGGTTTCACGCGGGATACCCAGGCCGATGGCGACTTCGGGGCACAGCGGCACGAAGTCGAAGTAATCGGCGAGCGTCTCGCTGCACAGCTGGGATTGTTTGTGTCCGCCGTTGAAGCGCACGTTCTCGCCCAGCAAGCAGGCGCTGATGCCAATCCTGGGTTTTGCGGTGCTGGGCATGGGCAAACCTCGGCAAAAAAATCCTGTACAGGCTTAAGGCTCTGTACAACTAATCTCATCATAGGTTTGATGGTGTACAAGTCAAATATTTTGTATAGGTTTTGCGGCGGGGGTTACTTCCAGCCCATGATCCAGTGGTCAGCGTCTTGCAGGGTTTGCCACGCAAGGCGTTGGGTGCGCCGGGTCATTACTGCCTGAAGTTCGATTTCCAGTACGGTGTTTTCCTCGTCACGAAACAGCTCGGTGACGAGGAAATGCTTTTCCTTGTTCTTCGGCGCGGTCGCGGTCCATTTCGACAGCAGCAGCTTGGCCGGATTGATGCGGTTCATTGCAGATGCTCGATCAGGCGTCGCGCCGCTTCCTGGCCGCTGAGCCATGCGCCTTCGACACGGCCGGACAGGCACCAGTCACCGCACACGAACAGGCCCAGGTCGGCGTCGGCCAGTACGCCGAACTCGTGGCTGCCGGACGGGCGGGCATAGAGCCAGCGGTGAGCCAGGCTGAACGACGGCGCCGGCATGGCGCAGTGCAGCAACTCGGCGAAGGCGCCGTGCAGGTGTTCGATCACGGCTTCCCTGGACAGGTCCAGGTGCGCCTTGCTCCAGGCGCTGGTGGCGTGCAGCACCCAGGTGTCGAGGGTGGTGTCGCGCCCGGGCTTGCTGCGGTTGCGCGCGAGCCAGTCCAGCGGGCTGTCTTGCACGAAACAGCCTTGCATCGGCGTATCCAGAGGTTTGTCGAAGGCCAGGGCGATGGCCCAGGTCGGGTCCATCTTCACGCCGGCAGCGGCACTCGCCAGCTTGGGCGCGGCCGCCAGCAGCGCAGTGGCCTGGGGAGCGGGCGTGGCGATGATGACGTGGCTGAACGGGCCATGGTTGCCGCCGTCGGCGTCCAGCAGGTTCCAGTGTTGTTCGCCCTGGAATACGTCGGTGATGCGGCAACCGAATGTCACCGGCAGGTCGTCGAGCAGCGCACGGGTGATGGCGCTCATGCGCGGTGTGCCGACCCAGCGGATCTGCTCGTCGGGGGAGGGCGTGAGCTGGCCGGCCTTGGAGTTGTACAACTGCGGCTTCCACTGCTCGGCCCAACCGTTGCTCTGCCAGCGCTGTACTTCGTTGACGAAGCGGCGGTCGCGTGCGGTGAAGTATTGCGCGCCCATGTCCAGCGCGCCGGCATCGCTGCGCTTGCTGGACATGCGGCCGCCGCTGCCGCGGCTTTTATCGAAAAGGTGTACGACCTGCCCCGCGTCTCGTAACGCTCGGGCAGCGGACAAGCCGGCGATGCCGGTGCCGATGATTGCGATGGGAACACTCATGGGAGGCCTCGTTTTACCGTTGGGTACAGCCTACGCCGACACCAATAGCTGTACAATCTCGTTTTTTGGTATAAGTTTTGGCGTGCCTGATTGTGTGGCGTGACCTATGGTTAACGTCGGTGACTTAACCAACGTTACGTCCGAATTCAACATTGTCCCTAATTAGTAAAATAGACCAGTGACGGGCGGTGAACGTTACATGAGGAAGATCCCATGCATATTTTGCTGACCGGCGGTACAGGTTTGATCGGCCGCCAACTGTGTCGCCACTGGCTTGCCCAGGGCCATCGCCTGACTGTCTTGAGCCGTCAGCCGGAAACAGTGGCCAGGTTGTGTGGCGCCCAGGTACTGGGCGTTGGCCGTTTGCAGGACGTGATCGGCGAGGTGGACGCGGTGGTCAACCTTGCCGGCGCGCCGATCGCCGACCGTCCGTGGACGCACAAGCGCAAGGCGTTGCTGTGGAGCAGTCGCATCAGCCTCACCGAAAGCCTGCTGGCGTGGATCGAAGGCCTGGCGCAGAAACCGGCGGTGTTGATTTCCGGTTCGGCGGTGGGCTGGTACGGCGACGGTGGTGAGCGCGAATTGACCGAAGCCAGTGGCCCGGTGCAGGACGATTTCCCCAGCCAGCTGTGCATCGCCTGGGAAGAAACCGCCCAGCGCGCCGAAGCCCTCGGGGTGCGCGTGGTGCTGGTGCGCACTGGCCTGGTGCTGGCGGCCGAGGGCGGCTTTTTGTCGCGCCTGCTGCTGCCGTTCAAACTGGCGCTGGGCGGGCCTATCGGCAATGGGCGGCAGTGGATGCCGTGGGTGCACATCAAGGACCAAATCGCCCTGATTGATTTTCTTCTGCACAAGGAAGGCGCCAGCGGTCCTTATAATGCCTGCGCGCCACACCCGGTGCGCAACCGCGAGTTTGCCAGGACCCTGGGCCAGGTGCTGCATCGCCCGGCCTTCATGCCGATGCCGGCGTTTGCGTTGAAGGTGGGGTTGGGCGAGTTGTCGGGATTGCTGCTGGGCGGGCAGAAGGCCGTGCCTGAACGGCTGCTGGCCGCCGGTTTTACATTTCAGTTCACGCAGTTGCATGCGGCCCTGGACGATTTGTCCAGCCGCCTTTAAGCCATAGGAAGTTGCATGACGGATCACGCGTTGTTACTGGTCAACCTGGGTTCTCCCGCGTCCACTTCGGTGGCCGATGTGCGCAGCTACCTCAACCAGTTTTTGATGGACCCTTATGTGATCGACCTGCCGTGGCCGGTGCGGCGCCTGCTGGTGTCGCTGATCCTGATCAAGCGCCCCGAGCAGTCGGCGCATGCCTACGCCTCCATCTGGTGGGACGAGGGCTCGCCCCTGGTGGTGCTCAGCCGTCGCCTGCAAGAGCAGATGACCCGGCAATGGACCCAGGGCCCGGTCGAACTGGCGATGCGTTACGGTGAGCCGTCTCTGGAAACCACGCTGACGCGCCTGGCCGCGCAGGGCATCCAAAAGGTAACGCTGGCGCCGTTGTACCCGCAGTTTGCCGACAGCACGGTCACCACGGTGATTGAAGAGGCCTGGCGGGTGATACGTGAGAAGCAGCTGAAGGTGCAACTCTCGATCCTGCAGCCGTTCTACGATCAGCCGGAATACCTCGACGCCCTGGCGCAGAGCGCGCGGGCGTATGTGGAGCAGGATTACGATCACCTGTTGCTCAGTTTTCACGGGCTGCCCGAGCGCCATTTGACCAAACTCGACCCCACTGGCCAGCATTGCTTCAAGGACGCCGATTGCTGCAGGAATGCTTCGCCTGCGGTGCTCGCCACCTGTTATCGCGCGCAATGCTTCAGCGTTGCGCGTAATTTTGCCGAGCGGCTGGGGTTGCCGGACGGCAAGTGGTCGGTGGCGTTCCAGTCGCGCCTGGGCCGCGCCAAGTGGATCGAGCCCTACACCGAAGCGCGCCTTGAAGCGCTGGCCCAACAGGGTGTGAAAAAGCTGCTGGTGATGTGCCCGGCATTTGTGGCCGACTGCATCGAGACGCTGGAAGAGATCGGCGATCGCGGGCGCGAGCAGTTTTGCGCAGCGGGGGGCGAGGAATTGGTGCTGGTGCCGTGTCTCAACGATGACCCGCAATGGGCGGCGGCGCTCAACACGCTCTGCGAGCGCGCGCCGGTGTCACTGTAATCGAAACCGGCACAGCTCCAAATGTGGGAGGGGGCTTGCTCCCGATTGCGGAGGGTCAGTCACTGCATCTGGTGACTGATCCACTGCTATCGGGAGCAAGCCCCCTCTTATCAAACACAAAATAGCTTATTGATTTTAAAGCCTGAAGTCTCAGGCAGCCACATTCCTGTGGCGAGCGGGCTTGCCCCGCGTTGGGGTGCGAAGCGCCCCCAATCAAGCAAAACGCGGTGTACCTGATACGGCTCAGCGTCTGGTTTTGGGGCTGCTGCGCAGCCCAACGCAGGACAAGCCTGCTCGCCACAGAGGCCCCAGTTTGCTGCGCGACAGCGCTAAGTCGAAGACTTGGCGGGGCCTCCCACATTTTTGCTCTGTGTTTACAGGTTGAGGGTCAGGCTGACCGTGAGGTTGCGCGGCTCGCCCGGATTCACCCAGTAAGTGCTGTAGGACCGTTCGTAATACTTTTCATCGAACAGGTTGTTCAGGTTCAAACCCACGGTCACGTTTTTGCTGGCCTTGTAGTGGGCCAGCAAATCCACGGTGTGGTAGGCGGGCAATTCAAAGCGGGTACCCGCCTCGCCGGAGCGATCGCCCACGTAGGTAAACGCCGCGCCCAGGTCTGATCCGCGCAGCGCGCCATCCTGGAATTCATACACCCCCAGCAGACTGCCGCTGTGCCTGGCCACGCCGAGAATGCGGCTGCCGGCTGGAATGGTAGCGTCGCCCTTGGTCACTTCGGCATCGATGTAGGCGTAGGCGCCGATCACCCGCACGGCGTCGGTCAGTTGCCCGCTCAGTTGCAGGTCAACGCCCTGGCTGCGAGCCTTGCCCATGGCGCGGTTGGTGTTGGTGGCCGGGTCCAGGGCGAGCACGTTTTCCTTCTCGATATGGAACGCGGCGACGGTGGCGCTCAGGCGGTCTTCGAACAGCTCAGTCTTGATCCCCACCTCGTAACCCACGCCTTCTTCCGGCTTGAACGTGTTGCCGCCGGCATCCAGCCCGCTGTTGGGCTTGAACGAGGTGGATGCGTTGGCGAACACTCCGACTTCAGGCGTGAGCTGATACAGCAGGCCGGCGCGCTGGGTGAGGGCGTCGTGGGTCTGCTGGCTGGTGACGTTGCGGGTGAAATCGTCGGTGCTCTGCTCGAAATGCTCAACACGCGCGCCCACCATGCCGCGCAGGCGGTCGGTGAAGATGATCTGGTCCTGCAGGTTCAGCGCGTGGCTTTTGGTCTGTTCGAAAAAGTCGGTACCGGAGCGCAGGCCATTGGGCTTGGGCTGGCCGTAGACAGGGTTGTAGAGGTCGATGGCGTAATTGCTGCCGCCGATGGCGGTCACGCGTTCCTTCTTGCGGTAGTCCTCGTATTCGGTGCCGATCAGCACCTCATGCTGCCAACTGCCAATGTCGAACAGGCCGCGCAATTCCAGCTGGGTGATGCTGTCGTGCCAACCCATGGAGCGTTCGCGGTAACGACGGTTGAGGGTGTGGCCGTCGGGATTCAGCGCGCGGTTTTCCGACGCATCGCCCCACAGGCTGCCCTGTTTGTAATGGCTGGCCAGGCGCAGTTTCCAGGCGTCATTGAGGTGGTGTTCGAGGGTGGCCTGGATACGGTTGTTGTGGTTGTCGATGTCACCGTCATCGGGTTCGCCGAGGAAGGTGGAACGCGAAACACCGGGGGCGGCGACGATGCCACGGTCGAAGGTGGAGCTGTGGCGCACGAATTCACTTTCCACCAGCAGGCTGGTGTCCGGGTCCAGCTGCCAGCTGAACGAGGGCGCGACGAACACGCGCTTGCTCTCGACGTGATCGCGAAAGCTGTGGTTGTCCTCCACGGCCAGGTTGACCCGTGACAGCACCTTGCCTTCGGCGTCGAGCGGAGTGTTGACGTCCAGCGCAGTGCGATAGCGGTCCCAGCTGCCAGCGCTGGTTTGCAGGGTGGTGAAGGCTTCGGGCTGGGGCTTTTTGGTGACGATGTTCACCGTGCCGCCGGGATCGCCACGCCCATAGAGGCTGGCGGCGGGGCCCTTGAGCACTTCGATGCGTTCGATATTGGCCGCATCCGGTGTGCTCGGGTAGCCGCGGTTGGCGCTGAAACCGTCCTGGTAGAACTCCGAGGTGGTGAAACCGCGCACGCTGTATTCGTAGAGGGTCAGGCCGCCGAAGTTGTTCTGCTTGGACACGCCGCCGGCAAATTCCAGCGCGCGTTCCACGCTGGTGCTGCCCAGGTCCTTGAGCACTGTGGCGGGGATCACGCTGATCGATTGCGGGATGTCGCGCAGAGCTGTGTCGGTTTTCGTCGCGCTGGCAGAGCGGCTGGCGCGGTAGCCAGTGACCGGGCTGGTGGCGGACTCATAGGTATCACCGGTGACGCTGATGGTGTCCAGTTCCACGGTGTTTTCTTCGGCGTAGGCGGGATCGAGCAGCAAACCCAGGGCAAGGCCGGCCAGGGGGGCAAACTTTCGAGACGACATGAGAGAGCGTTCCAAGGACTATATTGAAACAATATAACATGCCAATAGAGAGGTTTTTGCGGCGAAACATAAAGTTACAGGTGCTCGCGAAAGGAGCACCTGAACGGCTTATTCCTCTTCTTTCACCGGCGCAGGCGGCGGACGCAGGCCGACTTCCGCCATCAGCTTGATCTCCTTGCCATTGCGCATTACCTGGATCGCCACCTTGTCGGTCGGCTTGATGCGCGCCACCTGGTTCATCGACTTGCGCCCGTCGCCTGCAGGTGCGCCGTCGATGCTGAGGATCACGTCGCCCAACTGCAGGCCGGCTTTCTGTGCCGGGCCGTCGCGGAAAATTCCGGCGACCACGATCCCCGGGCGCCCGGTGAGGCCGAACGATTCCGCCAACTCCTTGGTCAACGGCTGCACTTCGATACCCAGCCAGCCGCGAATCACCTGGCCGTGCTCGATGATCGACTTCATCACTTCCATCGCCAGCTTCACCGGGATCGCAAAACCGATGCCCTGGGAGCCGCCGGACTTGGAGAAAATCGCCGTGTTGATCCCGGTCAGGTTGCCATTGGCGTCCACCAGCGCGCCGCCGGAGTTGCCGGGGTTGATGGCGGCGTCGGTCTGGATGAAATCTTCGTAGCTGTTAAGACCCAGCTGATTACGCCCGGTGGCGCTGATGATGCCCATGGTCACGGTCTGGCCCACGCCAAACGGGTTACCGATGGCCAGCGCCACGTCGCCCACGCGCAGGCCGTCGGAGCGGCCGAGGGTGATCGCGGGGAGGTTTTTCAAGTCGATTTTCAACACCGCGAGGTCGGTTTCCGGGTCGCTGCCCACTACGCGCGCCAGGGTTTCGCGGCCGTCACGCAGGGCTACCACAATCTGGTCGGCGCCGGTGGTCACGTGGTTGTTGGTAAGGATGTAGCCTTCGGGGCTCATGATCACCCCGGAACCGAGGCTCGATTCCATACGGCGTTTCTTGGGCCCGTTGTCGCCGAAGTAGCGACGAAATTGCGGGTCTTCAAACAGCGGATGGGCCGGCTTGTTGATGACCTTGGTGGTGTACAGGTTGACCACCGCCGGAGCGGCGATGACGACCGCGTCTGCATACGTCACCGGGCCTTGCACCACCGTGGTGGCTTGCGGCGCCTGCTGCAGGTTTACGTCAAGGCTTGGCAGGCCCACCCACTGGGGGAAACGCTGAATGATCAGCGTCGCGATCAGCACGCCAGCCAGCAATGGCCATCCAAAAAAACGCAGTGCCTTGAGCATCAAGTAAGTCCTGACAGGTTGCAGGGGGCGGGGGAGCGCCCATAATGTCGCGCATTATACGAGGCTGCGAGCGCCTCGGAACCGGATATTTAGGAGTCTTTTATGGCCGTCCCCCTTACTACCCTCGTCGAGGAAGCGGACCGCTACCTCGCCAGCGCAAAAATCGCCGATTACTGCCCCAATGGCCTGCAGGTGGAAGGGCGCCCGCAGGTGATGCGCATCGTCAGCGGCGTCACCGCCAGCCAGGCCCTGCTGGACGCGGCGGTCGACGCGCGCGCTGACCTGGTGCTGGTGCACCACGGGTATTTCTGGAAGGGCGAAAACCCATGCATCACCGGCATGAAGCAGCGCCGCCTGAAAACCCTGCTCCAGCACGACATCAGCCTGCTGGCCTACCACCTGCCGCTGGACCTGCACGCCGATGTCGGCAATAACGTGCAACTGGCGCGGCAGCTGGATATCACGGTCGAAGGCCCGCTGGACCCGAGCAACCCCAAGGTGGTCGGTCTGGTCGGCTCCCTGGCCGAGCCATTGTCGCCCCGAGACTTCGCCCGTCGTGTGCAGGACGTGATGGGCCGCGAGCCGTTGCTGATCGAAGGCAGCCCGATGATCCGCCGTATCGGCTGGTGCACCGGGGGTGGCCAGGGCTACATCGACCAGGCGATTGCCGCAGGTGTCGACCTGTACCTGAGCGGAGAAGCCTCCGAGCAAACCTTCCACAGCGCGCGGGAAAACGACATCAGCTTCATCGCCGCCGGCCATCACGCCACCGAACGCTATGGCGTGCAGGCGCTGGGCGATTACCTGGCGCGGCGCTTCGCCCTGGAACACCTGTTCATCGACTGCCCCAATCCAATCTAAGCCACTAATTTGCGGCAAATGTGGGAGCGAGCCCCCTCCCACATTGACTGCATTGCACTGCCAAACTCGGCGGCATATTCATATACCGTTTCGATCTAGCTGGCTCCCTGAATAGAAGAAGTCGCTGTGCTAGCATGCCCCGCTCGAACACGGCCCGCAGGCCGTCCATAAGATCGTTTTTCCGTGAGTAACCATGGTCGACAAACTGACGCATCTGAAACAGCTGGAGGCGGAAAGCATCCACATCATCCGCGAGGTCGCCGCCGAGTTCGATAACCCGGTGATGCTCTACTCGATCGGTAAAGACTCCGCCGTGATGCTGCATCTGGCACGCAAGGCCTTCTTCCCGGGCAAACTGCCGTTTCCGGTGATGCACGTCGACACCCGCTGGAAATTCCAGGAAATGTACAAGTTCCGCGACCAGATGGTTGAAGAACTGGGCCTGGACCTGATCACCCACATCAATCCGAACGGCGTGGCGCAAGGCATCAACCCCTTCACCCACGGCAGCGCCAAGCACACCGATATCATGAAGACCGAGGGCCTCAAGCAGGCCCTGGACAAGCATGGTTTCGACGCAGCGTTCGGCGGTGCCCGTCGCGATGAAGAGAAATCCCGTGCCAAAGAGCGCGTGTACTCGTTCCGCGACAGCAAGCACCGCTGGGATCCGAAGAACCAGCGCCCCGAGCTGTGGAACGTCTACAACGGCAACGTCAACAAGGGCGAGTCGATCCGTGTGTTTCCGCTGTCCAACTGGACCGAGCTGGACATCTGGCAGTACATCTACCTGGAAGGCATCCCGATTGTGCCGCTGTACTTCGCCGCCGAGCGCGACGTGATCGAGAAGAACGGCACGTTGATCATGATCGACGACGACCGCATCCTCGAGCACCTGTCCGACGAAGACAAAGCCCGCATCGTCAAAAAGAAAGTGCGTTTCCGCACCCTTGGCTGCTACCCGTTGACGGGCGCGGTGGAGTCCGAGGCGGAGACGCTGACGGACATCATTCAGGAAATGCTCCTGACGCGAACTTCCGAGCGCCAGGGCCGGGTCATCGACCACGATGGCGCCGGCTCCATGGAAGATAAAAAACGGCAAGGGTATTTCTAAGCTTTGAGTTACAAGCGGCAAGCTGCAAGTTAAAGGCGGTATGCGTAGCTTTGTGGTTTGGTGCTTGCAGCCGGTTGTTGCGAGCCGCGATTGTGTGACTCGTAATGGACTTCGAGAAGTTGCTTGTTTGGCAAAGAAGCAAGGGTTTGGCGGTGGGAATCTATCGAGAGTTTGCGCGATGCAAGGATTTTGGCTTCAAAGACCAGATTACTCGCTCGGCACTCTCAATACCCTCCAATATTGCCGAAGGCATGGAGCGTTGCAGTGCCAAAGAAAAGATCCGTTTTCTTTGGATTGCGAAGGCTTCCTGTGGAGAGTTACGGACACAAATTCTCATTGGTAGTGACGTTGCTTACATCGCCCAGCCGCTGGCTGACAACTGGATTACAGAAACTCGCGAGCTGTCAAAAATGCTCTGCGGCCTGATCAACAAAATTTCTGACTAGCTGTACGCCGACAAGCTTGCCGCTTGAAGCTTACAGCTTGGAGCTTGAACCCAATGAGCCATCAATCTGATTTGATCAGCGAGGACATCCTCGCCTACCTGGGCCAGCACGAGCGCAAAGAGATGTTGCGCTTCCTGACCTGCGGCAACGTCGACGACGGCAAGAGCACCCTGATCGGGCGCCTGCTGCACGACTCCAAGATGATCTACGAAGATCACCTGGAAGCCATCACCCGCGATTCGAAGAAGTCTGGCACCACCGGCGATGACATCGACCTGGCCTTGCTGGTCGACGGCCTGCAGGCCGAGCGCGAGCAGGGCATCACCATTGATGTTGCCTACCGCTACTTCTCCACCGCCAAGCGCAAATTCATCATTGCCGACACCCCGGGGCATGAGCAGTACACCCGCAACATGGCCACCGGTGCCTCCACCTGCGACCTGGCGATCATCCTGATCGATGCCCGCTATGGCGTGCAGACCCAGACCCGTCGCCACAGCTTCATCGCCTCGTTACTGGGCATCAAACACATCGTGGTGGCCGTCAACAAGATGGACATCAATGGCTTCGACCAAAGCGTATTCGAGCAGATCAAGGCCGATTACCTGAAGTTCGCCGACGGTATCGCCTTCAAGCCCAGCACCCTGGCTTTCGTGCCAATGTCGGCGCTCAAGGGCGACAACGTGGTGAACAAGAGCGAGCGTTCGCCCTGGTACACCGGGCAGTCGCTGATGGAGATTCTCGAAACCGTCGAGATCGCCAACGATCGCAACTACACCGACCTGCGTTTCCCGGTGCAGTACGTCAACCGTCCAAACCTGAACTTCCGTGGTTTCGCCGGCACCCTGGCCAGCGGCATCGTGCACAAGGGTGACGAGATCGTGGTGCTGCCGTCCGGTAAAAGCAGCCGCGTCAAATCCATCGTCACCTTTGAGGGTGAACTGGAGCAGGCAGGCCCCGGCCAGGCCGTGACGCTGACCATGGAAGACGAAATCGATATCTCCCGTGGCGACCTGCTGGTACACGCAGGCAACGTGCCGCAAGTGACCGACGCCTTCGACGCCATGCTGGTGTGGATGGCCGAAGAGCCGATGCTGCCGGGCAAGAAATACGACATCAAGCGCGCCACCAGCTACGTGCCGGGTTCCATCACCAGCATCGTGCACCGTGTGGACGTGAACACCCTGGCCGAAGGCCCGGCCAGTTCCCTGCAGTTGAACGAGATTGGCCGGGTCAAGGTCAGCCTCGACGCCGCCATCGCCCTGGACGGTTACGACAGCAACCGCACCACCGGCGCGTTTATCGTTATCGACCGCTTGACCAACGGCACCGTGGCGGCGGGCATGATCATCGCGCCACCGGTCGGTCATGGCGGCGCGGCGCAACACGGCAGCCTCGCCCACGTGGGCACCGAAGAACGCGCCCAGCGCTTCGGCCAGCAGCCGGCCACCGTGTTGTTCAGCGGCCTCTCCGGCGCCGGCAAGAGCACGCTGGCCTATGCGGTCGAGCGCAAGCTGTTCGACATGGGCCGCGCGGTGTTCGTGCTGGATGGCCAGAACCTGCGTCACGATCTGAACAAGGGCTTGCCGCAGGACCGCGCCGGTCGCACCGAGAACTGGCGTCGCGCCGCCCATGTGGCGCGCCAGTTCAACGAAGCCGGTCTGCTGACCCTGGCCGCGTTTGTCGCCCCGGATGCCGAAGGTCGTGAACAGGCCAAGGCGCTGATCGGCAGTGACCGCTTGCTGACCGTGTATGTACAGGCTTCGCCGCTGGTGTGTGCCGAACGTGATCCGCAAGGCTTGTACGCGGCGGGCGGGGACAACATCCCCGGTGAGTCCTTCCCGTACGACGTGCCGTTGAACGCCGATCTGGTGATCGACACCCAGGCCGTGTCGCTGGAAGACAGCGTCAAGCAGGTGCTGGAGTTGTTGCGTCAGCGCGGCGCGATCTAAAAATGTGGGAGGGGGCTTGCTCCCGATGGCGGTGTGTCAGGCAGTACATCTGTCACTGATCCACTGCTATCGGGAGCAAGCCCCCTCCCACATTTTGGTCATCTTTTAGCTGGGAAATCGGTGTGCAGCCTGTCCAGCAGCGCATCCTTGTCTTCCCACAGCTGGTTGATCCACCCTTGGAACGCCAGCCGATACTCGCCATCCTGCTCATAATTCTTGCCAATGAACCCGGCCGGGATCTGCACCTCTTCAAAGTGCACAACAACATCCTTCACATTCCCGCACAGCAAATCCCAATACCCCGGACGTCCGCCAGGATAGTGAATGGTCACATTGACCAGTGACTTGAGCTGTTCACCCATCGCATCCAGCACAAACGCGATCCCGCCAGCCTTGGGCTTGAGCAGATAGCGAAACGGCGATTTCTGCTGGGCATGCTTGCCCGGTGTAAACCGCGTGCCTTCGGCAAAATTGAAAATTCCCACCGGATTGTGACGAAACTTCGCACAGGTCCTGCGGGTGGTTTCCAGGTCCTTGCCTTTCTTCTCCGGGTGCTTTTCCAGGTAAGCCTTGGTGTAGCGCTTCATGAACGGAAAGCCCAGTGCCCACCAGGCCAGACCAATCACCGGCACCCAGATCAGCTCCTGCTTGAGGAAGAACTTCAGCGGGCGAATCCGCCGATTCAACACGTATTGCAGCACCATGATATCGACCCAGCTCTGGTGGTTGCTGGTCACCAGGTACGAGTGCTGGTAGTCCAGGCCCTCAAGGCCGCTCAGGTGCCAGCGCGTGCGGCGCACCAGGTTCATCCAGCCCTTGTTGTTGGTCACCCAGGCTTCATGCGTGTGGTTCATCAGCCATTCGCTGAAACGCTTGGCGAAGGGCAGCGCCTTGAACAGCGCGACGATAAACAGGAACGAACACAACAGGATCGTATTCAACGCCAGCAGCAGGGAAGCAATCACCCCGCGCACGGCAGCAGGCAGAAAATCCAGCATTCAGATATCCATAGGTCGGTTGGCGGCTTGGATCGCAGTCAGTGCGATGGTGTACACGATATCGTCTACCTGCGCGCCGCGCGGCAGATCGTTGACCGGTTTGCGCAGGCCCTGAAGCATCGGCCCCAGGCTCACGCAATCAGCGCTGCGTTGCACGGCCTTGTGGGTGGTGTTGCCGGTATTCAGGTCAGGGAACACGAACACCGTGGCCTTGCCGGCCACCTGGCTGTTGGGCGCCAGTTGCCGGGCCACCGCTTCGTTGGCGGCGGCGTCGTATTGCAGCGGGCCGTCGATCAGCAGCGCGCTTTGCTGTTCTTGGGCGAGCAGGGTGGCTTCGCGGACTTTCTCCACTTCTTCGCCGCTGGCCGAGTCGCCGCTGGAGTAGCTGATCATCGCCACTCGCGGGGTAATGCCGAACGCGGCCGCCGAGTCGGCGCTTTGCAAGGCGATTTCCGCCAGCTCCGCCGCACTCGGGTGCGGGTTCATCACGCAGTCGCCGTACACCAGCACCTGCTCGGGGAACAGCATGAAGAACACCGACGACACCAGCGTGCAGCCCGGTGCGGTTTTGATCAACTGCAGGGCGGGGCGGATGGTGTTGGCGGTGGAGTGAATCACGCCGGAGACCAGGCCGTCGACTTCATCCAGCGCGAGCATCATGGTGGCGATCACCACGGTGTCTTCCAGTTGCTGCTCGGCCATCGGTGCGTTCAGGCTCTTGCTCTTGCGCAGCTTCACCATCGGTTCGACATAGCGTTGGCGAATCAGGTCCGGGTCGAGAATCTCGAGGCCGGCGGGCAGTTCGATGCCCTGGGCACGAGCCACCGCTTCCACATCCGCAGGTTTGGCCAGCAACACGCAGCGGGCGATGCCCCGCGCCTGGCAGATGGCGGCGGCCTGCACGGTCAGTGGCTCGCTGCCTTCGGGCAATACGATGCGCTTGTTGGCGGCCTGGGCGCGCTGGATCAACTGGTAGCGGAACACCGCCGGCGACAGGCGCATCTCCCGTGGCGTGCCGCACCGTTGGTGCAGCCAGCGCGCATCGAGGTGGCTGGCGACGAAATCGGTGATGATCTCGGCGCGCTCGCGGTCGTCGATGGGGATTTCCTTGTTCAGGCTGTTGAGCTGGTTGGCCGTGTCGTAGGAGCCGGTGCTCACCGACAGCACTGGCAGCCCGGCCTGCAAGGCGCCCCGGCACAAATCCATGATGCGTGGGTCGGGCAGGGTGTCGCTGGTCAGCAGCAAGCCGGCCAGCGGCACGCCGTTGATGGCGGCCAGGCTCACCGCGAGGATGATGTCGTCGCGATCACCGGGGGTCACCACCAGCACGCCGGGCTTGAGCAGCTCCACGGTGTTACGCATGGTGCGGGCGCAGATGATGATCTTGGTCATGCGCCGGGTTTCGTAATCGCCGGCGTTGAGCACCTGCGCGCCCATCAGGTCGGCCACGTCGCGGGTACGCGGGGCGTTGAGTTCGGGTTGGTAGGGAATGCAGCCCAGAAGGCGGAAATCACCGCTGCGCAATAAAGGCGAGTGCTCTTTAAGGCGCGCCGAGAAGGCTTCCATGCTTTCATCGGTGCGCACCTTGTTGAGGATCACGCCGAGCACTTTCGGGTCTTTCGGCCCGCCAAACAGCTGGGCCTGCAATTCGACGCGGCCGGAGAGTTCGGTGAGCACTTCGTTTTCCGGGGCCGACACCAGGATCACTTCGGCATCCAGGCTCTTGGCCAGGTGCAGGTTGACCCGCGCCGCGTAACTGGCGCTACGGGTCGGCACCATGCCTTCGACAATCAGCACGTCCTTGCCCACGGCAGCCTGCTGGTAAAGGGTGATGATTTCTTCGAGCAGCTCATCCAGCTGACCGTCGCCGAGCATGCGTTCCACATGGGCCAGGCCCAGCGGTTGCGGTGGTTTCAGGCCATGGGTGCGGGCGACCAGCTCGGTGGAACGTTCAGGGCCGGTGTCGCCCGGGTGCGGCTGGGCGATCGGCTTGAAGAAGCCGACTTTGAGCCCGGCCCGCTCGAGGGTGCGCACCAGCCCGAGGCTGATGGAGGTCAGACCCACACCAAAATCGGTGGGCGCGATAAAAAAAGTCTGCATGCGAATTCTCTGGAGGTGCATGGCTTGGGTGGCGCTCTATGCGTGAGCGTCTACCGTAAATCAGGTGCCAAGGTTATCGTTATTCGGTTCCGTCCGTCCGGGTTCTGTTCGCTTTCGGGCAAATCCTTGTTTAGACTTGTCCGTTCTTCATTCTTCTGCAAAAGGTCTCGCCCCATGCCGATCGCCGCCAACAAGGCTGTCTCCATTGACTATACCCTGACCAACGACGCTGGTGAGGTCATCGACAGCTCCGCCGGCGGCGCGCCGCTGGTCTACCTGCAAGGCGCAGGTAACATCATCCCAGGCTTGGAAAAGGCTCTGGAAGGCAAAGAGGTGGGTGATGAGCTGACCGTTGCCGTAGAACCTGAAGATGCCTACGGCGAATACTCCGCCGAACTGGTCAGCACCCTGAGCCGCAGCATGTTCGAAGGTGTCGACGAGCTGGAAGTGGGTATGCAGTTCCACGCTTCAGCGCCGGATGGCCAGATGCAGATCGTCACCATCCGCGACCTGGACGGCGATGACGTCACCGTCGACGGTAACCACCCGCTGGCTGGCCAGCGTCTGAATTTCCAGGTGAAGATCGTGGCCATCCGCGACGCTTCCCAGGAAGAAGTGGCTCACGGCCACGTTCACGGCGAAGGCGGTCACCAGCACTGATTGATGCGTTAATCAGCTGGCAGCAAAAACGCCCCGACTGGTTCGGGGCGTTTTTTTGTCCTGAGAATGTACGCGATCCAAATGTGGGAGGGGGCTTGCTCCCGATGGCTGAGGGTCAGTCAGCACATCTGGTGACTGATCCTCCGGCATCGGGAGCAAGCCCCCTACCACAGGTGGAGCTGTGGTGATTTTCAGGCACACACAAAAATGCCCCGGACCTTTCGATACGGGGCATTTTCTAACTGTTACGCAACTGACGTCGCGTGTGCAGTTGTTACCACTCAGGCTGCAGCAGGAACGCTCAGAGCCTTGATGTGGCCATTCAGGCGGCTCTTGTGGCGAGCGGCCTTGTTCTTGTGGATGATGCCTTTATCAGCCATACGGTCGATAACCGGCACAGCCAGAACGTAGGCTGCTTGAGCTTTTTCAGCGTCTTTGGTGTCGATGGCTTTAACTACATTCTTGATGTAGGTACGAACCATGGAACGCAGGCTGGCGTTGTGGCTGCGACGCTTCTCAGCCTGTTTTGCACGTTTTTTGGCGGAAGGTGTGTTGGCCACCGTCGAGCTCCTCGAAAGACTTTTTAGGAAATAGCAAACAAAATAGGCCGCGAATCATGCCGATGACTTGACGGGTTGTCAAGGGCGGCTGATGCGAACTGCTGAGTGGTCGATCTGAAGAGGCGGGTGATTTATTTCCGGCGCTTGACCTGTAAACTCGCGAGCTTTGGCGCTGTGCTGTTGCAGGCGCGCAGTATCGCATAAGTAGGCGCTTAGTTCGCCTGCTCTTTATCTATAGGCGCAAACTCTTTCAATGAATCTGCTCAAATCGTTGGCTGCCGTCAGCTCTATCACGATGATCTCCCGGGTTTTGGGGTTTGTGCGCGACACCCTGCTGGCGCGCATTTTCGGCGCCAGCATGGCCACGGATGCGTTCTTCATCGCCTTTAAACTGCCCAACCTGCTACGACGGATCTTTGCCGAGGGTGCGTTTTCACAGGCGTTTGTGCCGATCCTGGCCGAATACAAAACCCAGCAGGGCGAGGAGGCCACCCGCACCTTTATTGCCTACGTCTCAGGCCTGCTGACCCTCGTGCTGATGCTGGTAACGATCCTGGGCATGCTCGCCGCGCCCTGGGTGATCTGGGCCACGGCCCCCGGCTTTGCCAATACCCCGGAAAAATTCGCGCTGACCACCGATCTGCTGCGCGTGACCTTTCCTTATATATTGCTGATCTCCCTGTCGTCCCTGGCCGGCGCTATCCTCAACACCTGGAACCGCTTTTCGGTGCCGGCGTTCGTGCCGACCCTGCTCAACGTCAGCATGATTATTTTCGCGCTGTTCCTCACGCCCTACTTCGACCCGCCGGTCATGGCGCTCGGCTGGGCTGTCCTCGCCGGTGGCCTGGCGCAGCTGCTTTACCAGCTGCCGCACCTGAAAAAAATCGGCATGCTCGTGCTGCCGCGCCTGAATCTCAAGGACACCGGCGTCTGGCGCGTCATGCGCAATATGCTGCCGGCGATCCTTGGCGTGTCGGTGAGCCAGATCTCTCTGATCATCAACACCGCGTTCGCCTCGCTGCTGGTCTCGGGCTCGGTGTCATGGATGTACTACGCCGATCGTCTGATGGAGCTTCCCTCCGGCGTGCTCGGCGTGGCGCTGGGCACGATTCTGTTGCCGACCCTGGCGCGCACTTACGCCAGCAAGGATCGCCAGGAGTACTCGCGCATTCTCGATTGGGGCCTGCGCCTGTGTTTCGTGCTGGTGCTGCCGTGCTCCCTGGCCCTGGGAATCCTGGCCGAACCATTGACCGTCTCACTGTTCCAGTACGGCCAATTCGACGCGCATGACGCCTTGATGACCCAGCGCGCACTGATCGCCTATTCGGTGGGCCTGCTCGGCATCATCGTGATCAAGGTGCTGGCGCCGGGCTTCTATGCCCAGCAGAACATCCGCACACCGGTGAAAATCGCCATTTTCACGCTGGTCGTCACGCAACTGCTCAACCTGGTGTTTATCGGCCCGCTGGCCCATGCCGGCCTGGCCCTGGCCATCAGCGCAGGTGCCTGCATCAACGCAGGCCTGTTGTTCTACCAGTTGCGCAAGCAGCAGATGTATCAGCCGCAACCGGGCTGGGGCCTGTTTGCGCTCAAGCTGCTGGTGGCGGTGGTGGTGATGTCGGCGGTGCTGCTCGGGCTGATGCACTTCATGCCGGCGTGGGACCAGGGCTTCATGCTGGAGCGCTTCATGCGTCTTGGCGTATTGGTGGTGGCCGGGGGGGGGGCGTACTTCGGGATGTTGCTGCTGCAGGGTTTCCGCTTGCGCGATTTCAATCGCAAGTCCCTGCAATAGAGAGTTTGCCGCGATAAAACAGCTGTTTTATCGATTCGACCCATTTGGCCTGCGCTGTTGCCTGTCGTCCGGGGCCGGGTGTGGTTATAATCGACCACTTTATGAGCAAGAAGCGCGTTATGCAGCTGGTTCGAGGTCTCCACAACCTGCGCCCCGAGCATCGGGGCTGCGTCGCCACTATTGGCAACTTTGACGGTGTTCACCGTGGTCACCAGGCTATCCTGGCCCGGCTGCGTGAGCGTGCTGTCGAGCTGGGCGTGCCCAGCTGCGTGGTGATTTTTGAACCACAGCCGCGGGAGTTTTTCAGCCCCGATACAGCGCCTGCGCGTCTGGCGCGTTTGCGCGACAAGCTGCAGTTGCTGGCCGAAGAAGGCGTCGACCGCGTGCTTTGCCTGGCCTTCAACCAGCGCTTGCAAAGCCTCAGCGCTGCTGAATTCGTCGACCGTATCCTCGTCGACGGCCTGGGCGTGCAGCACCTGGAGGTCGGCGACGACTTCCGTTTTGGCTGCGACCGCGTGGGCGATTTCGATTTCCTGCAACACGCCGGCGTCAACCAGGGATTCACCGTTGAAGCCGCGCAAACCGTCGAACTGGACGGCCTGCGCGTGAGCAGTACCCAGGTGCGTAACGCCCTGGCCGCTGCCGACTTCGCCCTCGCCGAGCGTTTGCTCGGTCGCCCGTTCCGCATTGCCGGGCGGGTCCTGCACGGTCAGAAGCTGGCGCGCCAACTGGGCACGCCAACGGCCAATGTGCAACTCAAGCGCCGCCGTGTGCCGCTGACCGGGGTCTATCTGGTTGGCGTGGACATTGACGGCCAATCGTGGCCGGGAGTCGCCAACATAGGCGTCAGGCCCACGGTTGCAGGTGATGGCAAGGCCCACCTGGAAGTTCATCTGCTGGATTTTGCCGGCGATTTATACGACCGGCGCATTACGGTGGTTTTCCACCAGAAGCTGCGTGAAGAGCAGCGCTTCGCCTCGCTTGAGGCATTGAAAACGGCGATCAATGCGGATGTCGCCGCCGCCCGTGCACTAGCCGCACCTAGCGCCCATCGCTAACCGAAGAGCCTTAAATGACCGACTATAAAGCCACGCTAAACCTTCCGGACACCGCCTTCCCAATGAAGGCCGGCCTGCCACAGCGCGAACCGCAGATCCTGCAGCGCTGGGACAGTATTGGCCTGTACGGTAAGTTGCGCGAAATTGGCAAGGATCGTCCGAAATTCGTCCTGCACGACGGCCCTCCTTATGCCAACGGCACGATTCACATCGGTCATGCGCTGAACAAGATTCTCAAGGACATGATCCTGCGTTCCAAGACCCTGTCGGGCTTCGATGCGCCGTATGTCCCGGGTTGGGACTGCCACGGCCTGCCGATCGAACACAAGGTCGAAGTGACCCACGGCAAGAACCTGGGCGCCGATAAAACCCGCGAGCTGTGCCGTGCCTATGCCACCGAGCAGATCGAAGGGCAGAAGTCCGAATTCATCCGCCTGGGGGTACTGGCCGAGTGGGACAACCCCTACAAGACCATGAACTTCAAGAACGAGGCCGGTGAAATTCGCGCCTTGGCCGAAATCGTCAAGGGCGGTTTCGTGTTCAAGGGCCTCAAGCCCGTGAACTGGTGCTTCGACTGCGGTTCGGCGCTGGCCGAAGCGGAAGTCGAGTACGAAGAGAAGAAGTCTTCGACCATCGACGTGGCCTTCCCGATCGCCGATGAAGCCAAACTGGCCCAGGCGTTCGGCCTGGCGAGCCTGAGCAAGCCGGCGGCCATCGTGATCTGGACCACCACCCCGTGGACCATCCCGGCCAACCAGGCGTTGAACGTTCACCCGGAGTTCACCTATGCCCTGGTGGATGTGGGTGATCGCCTGCTGGTGCTGGCCGAGGAAATGGTCGAGGCGTGCCTGGCGCGCTACGAACTGCAAGGGTCGGTGATCGCCACCGCCACCGGCTCCGCGCTGGAGCTGATCAATTTCCGCCATCCGTTCTATGACCGCCTGTCGCCGGTGTATCTGGCCGAGTATGTCGAGCTGGGTTCGGGTACTGGCGTGGTGCACTCCGCGCCGGCTTACGGCGTGGACGACTTCGTGACCTGCAAGGCTTATGGCATGGTCAACGACGAGATCCTCAACCCGGTACAGAGCAACGGCGTCTATGCGCCGTCCCTGGAGTTCTTCGGCGGCCAGTTCATCTTCAAGGCCAACGAACCGATCATCGAAAAACTGACGGAAGTCGGTGCGCTGCTGCACACCGAAACCATCAAGCACAGCTACATGCACTGCTGGCGCCACAAGACCCCGCTGATCTACCGCGCCACCGCGCAGTGGTTTATCGGCATGGATAAAGAGCCTGTCAGCGGCGACACTCTGCGCAAGCGCGCAATCAGCGCCATCGAAGACACCCAGTTCGTCCCCGCCTGGGGCCAGGCGCGTCTGCACTCGATGATCGCCAACCGTCCGGACTGGTGCATCTCCCGCCAGCGCAACTGGGGCGTGCCGATCCCGTTCTTCCTCAACAAGGAAAGCGGCGAACTGCACCCGCGCACCGTCGAACTGATGGAAGTCGTGGCCCAGCGCGTTGAACAGGAAGGCATCGAAGCCTGGTTCAAGATGGACGCTGCCGAGCTGTTGGGCGACGAAGCGCCGCTGTACGACAAGATCAGCGACACCCTCGACGTGTGGTTCGATTCCGGCACCACCCACTGGCACGTGCTGCGCGGTTCGCACCCGATGGGCCACGAGACCGGCCCGCGTGCCGACCTGTACCTGGAAGGTTCCGACCAGCACCGTGGCTGGTTCCACTCGTCATTGCTGACCGGTTGCGCCATCGACAACCACGCGCCGTACCGCGAGCTGCTGACCCACGGCTTCACCGTCGACGAGACGGGCCGCAAGATGTCCAAGTCGCTCAAAAACGTGATCGAGCCGAAAAAGATCAACGACACCCTGGGCGCCGACATCATGCGTCTGTGGGTGGCGTCGACCGACTACTCGGGCGAGATCGCTGTTTCCGAGCAGATCCTGGCGCGCAGCGCCGATGCCTACCGGCGCATCCGCAATACCGCACGGTTCATGCTGTCCAACCTGACCGGCTTCAACCCGGCCACCGACCTGCTGCCGGCCGAGGACATGCTGGCCCTGGATCGTTGGGCTGTGGACCGTACCCTGTTGCTGCAGCGCGAGTTGCAGGAACACTACGGCGAATACCGTTTCTGGAACGTCTACTCGAAGATCCACAACTTCTGCGTGCAGGAGCTGGGTGGTTTCTACCTCGACATCATCAAGGACCGCCAGTACACCACCGCCGCCAACAGCACGGCGCGCCGCTCGGCGCAGACTGCGCTGTACCACATCAGCGAAGCGCTGGTGCGCTGGATCGCGCCGATCCTGGCGTTCACCGCCGACGAACTGTGGGAATACCTGCCGGGCGAGCGTAACGAGTCCGTGATGCTCAACACCTGGTACGAAGGCCTGACCGAACTGCCGGCCGACTTCGAACTGGGCCGCGAGTACTGGGAAGGCGTGATGGCCGTCAAGGTCGCGGTGAACAAGGAGCTGGAAGTCCAGCGTGCGGCCAAGGCCGTCGGTGGCAACCTGCAAGCCGAAGTCACCCTGTTTGCCGAGGAAGGCCTGACCGCCGACCTGAGCAAGCTGAGCAACGAACTGCGCTTCGTGCTGATCACTTCCACCGCGAGCCTGGCACCGTTCGCCCAGGCCCCGGCAGACGCGGTCCCCACCGAAGTGCCGGGCCTCAAGCTCAAAGTGGTCAAGTCGGCCTTCCCCAAGTGCGCCCGTTGCTGGCACTGCCGTGAAGATGTCGGCGTGAATCATGAGCATCCGGAAATCTGCGGTCGTTGCGTCGACAACATCACAGGCAGTGGCGAGGTACGCCACTATGCCTGAGGCAAGCAGCCGTTTCGGGCGCCTGGGCTGGCTCGTATTGAGCTTGCTGGTGCTGGTCATCGACCAGGTCAGCAAAGCTCATTTCGAAGGCTCCCTGGAAATGTTCCAGCAAATCGTGGTAATCCCGGATTACTTCAGCTGGACCCTGGCCTACAACACCGGCGCCGCCTTCAGCTTCCTGGCTGACAGCGGCGGTTGGCAACGCTGGCTGTTCGCCCTGATCGCCGTGGTGGTCAGTGCGGTGCTGGTAGTGTGGCTCAAGCGTCTGGGCCGCGATGACACCTGGCTGGCCGTCGCCCTGGCGCTGGTGCTGGGTGGCGCGCTGGGCAATCTGTACGACCGCATTGCCCTCGGCCATGTGATCGACTTTATCCTGGTGCATTGGCAGAACCGCCACTATTTCCCGGCGTTCAACTTTGCCGACAGCGCCATCACCGTCGGTGCAATCATGCTCGCGCTGGATATGTTCAAGAGCAAGAAGACCGGGGAGCCCGTCAATGACTTATCATGCAGTGACTGAACAACGCATCGGCCAGAACACCCAAGTTACCTTGCATTTCGCACTGCGCCTGGAAAATGGCGACACGGTCGACAGCACCTTCGACAAGGCCCCGGCGACCTTCAAGGTCGGCGACGGCAACCTGCTGCCGGGTTTTGAAGCGGCCCTGTTCGGGTTCAAGGCCGGCGACAAGCGCACCCTGCAGATCCTGCCGGAAAACGCCTTTGGCCAGCCCAACCCGCAGAACCTGCAGATCATCCCGCGTTCGCAGTTCCAGGACATGGACCTGTCGGAAGGTTTGCTGGTGATCTTCAATGATGCGGCCAATACCGAATTGCCCGGCGTGGTCAAAACCTTCGATGACGCGCAAGTGACCATCGACTTCAACCACCCGTTGGCCGGTAAAACCTTGACGTTCGACGTTGAAATCATCGACGTTAAAGCGCTGTAACTAAATGTGGGAGGGGGCTTGCTCCCGATAGTGGTGGGTCAGGTATGAAAAAATTGACTGACGCACCGCCATCGGGAGCAAGCCCCCTCCCACCTTTGATCTCCACAGGCAGTTCGGCCAGCGTCAACACCTGACTCAAACTGGCTGCAAGACACGAGGCACAGCATGCAAATCAAACTCGCCAACCCCCGTGGCTTCTGTGCCGGCGTGGACCGGGCGATCGAAATCGTCAACCGCGCCCTGGAAGTCTTCGGGCCACCGATTTACGTGCGTCATGAGGTCGTCCACAACAAATTCGTGGTCGAAGACCTGCGCGCACGCGGTGCCATTTTTGTCGAAGAGCTTGACCAGGTGCCGGACGACGTAATCGTCATCTTCAGCGCCCACGGAGTTTCCCAGGCCGTGCGCACCGAAGCGGCGGGGCGGGGCCTTAAAGTATTCGACGCCACCTGCCCGCTGGTCACCAAGGTGCACATCGAGGTGGCGCGCTACAGCCGCGACGGCCGTGAATGCATCCTGATCGGCCATGCCGGTCACCCGGAAGTCGAAGGCACCATGGGCCAGTATGACGCCACTAACGGCGGCTCCATTTATCTGGTGGAAGACGAAAAAGACGTCGCCAGCTTGCAGGTGCAGAATCCCGAGCGTTTGGCTTTCGTGACCCAGACAACGTTGTCCATGGACGACACCAGCCGTGTGATCGATGCCTTGCGCACCCGCTTCCCGGCCATTGGCGGCCCGCGCAAGGACGACATCTGCTACGCCACGCAGAACCGCCAGGATGCGGTCAAGCAACTGGCCGACGAATGCGATGTGGTATTGGTGGTCGGCAGCCCCAACAGCTCCAACTCCAACCGCTTGCGCGAGCTGGCTGAGCGCATGGCGACACCGGCGTATCTGATCGACGGCGCCGAAGACCTGCAGCGCAGCTGGTTCGACGGTGTCGAGCGCATCGGCATCACCGCTGGCGCCTCGGCTCCGGAAGTGCTGGTGCGCGGCGTGATCCAGCAACTGCACGCCTGGGGTGCCACCGGTGCCGACGAGCTGGCCGGTCGTGAAGAAAACATCACTTTCTCCATGCCCAAGGAGCTGCGGGTTCGCTCGCTGCTCTGATTGCCAGGGTGCCGGAGCCACTCCGGCACAACGCCTGCTCGGCCCTGTCGCTGCGCAGGCTGATGCGTCCGCTGGGCGCCAGCACCACCTGATACAGGCTCAGCGCCTGATCCGCGTCGCATACATGCACAGTGCCAGCACGAAATCCCCCGCCGGCGAAGACCGGCTCGCCCATCCCACTGAAACGCACCTGGCTTCTGACCGGGCTGTTACCTACCATCGGTACGCGTGCGCCGTCCTGGCGTACCCGCAGCACCGGATTATCGTCGTCCTTATAGCCGCGTCCGCTCATGTCCACTACCACGCGCCATCCACGGCTCCAGTCGTCGTCCACGGCGTGAATGATCACTGGCCGATTCCGTGCGATGGCCTCGGTGCGCGCGTAGCGCATGCCGCTGGCCAGGGATTGCGCGGCGTCCTGGCGGTGCCGGGACTCCAGCAAACCCTTGAAGCTCGGCACGGCCAAATGCGCCAGGATGCCGCTCATGATTAACCCGAGCAGCAGTTCGATCAGGGTAAAGCCTCGCTGTTTCATAAGTCGTCCCTCCGTGGACGCGATGGGGATTGAGGTTGCCTGTTCAGGTATAGCGCGCCAGTCCGTGCGCTGAATGATGGCCTTCATGTCCAAAGTATTTCCCTTTGTTCCGGCAGCGGCGGGGTTCGAAAAGCGCCGCTAGTCTTGGGTCGCACCGCAGGATCTTCCTGCTTGTTTTCGGCCCTCGACATGGATAACGACGGTAAATGCCTGGCTGCCCAACTCCCTTTTGCCCCAAGTGCCAAGCGGGCATGACCTTGATCGAAGTGCTGGTGGCGATGCTCATACTCGCCGTCGGCCTGCTGGGCGCGGCGGTGGTCCAGCTCAACGCGCTCAAGTACACCGACAGCGCACGCATGATCAGTCAGGCCAGCTTTATCGCCTACGACATGCTGGACCGCATGCGCGCCAATGCCGGGGCTGATTACGCATGGGCGCGCACCGAGCACGCGCCACCGGCCAGCTCGAGCGCCAGTGTGCGTGACCTCGACTTGCATGATTTCGACGCCAACATCACCGAGTTTGCCGGTGAAAGTGCCAAAGGCGCGGTCGCCATTCGCGGTAGCGATGTGACCGTCAGTCTCAGTTGGGATGACACGCGGGGCTCGAACATCCAGGGGGCACGGCAAACCTTCACCCTGACCAGCCGCATCAGCGGCGACGCGGACGTGACCCGATGAATCGCGCTGTTCGAGGTTTCAGCCTGGTGGAGATGCTGCTGGCGTTGGCAGTCGGCCTGCTGCTGACCCTGGGTGTCAGCCATGTGGCGATCAGTGCTCGAGCGTCCCAGGCCAGCCAGCAGGCGGCAATGCTGCTGCAGGATGATGCACGCTTCGTGCTCGGCAAAATGATTCAGGATATTCGGCAGGTGGGCATGTTTGGCTGCCAGGCCACGGCGTTTGTCGACAATGCGCCGGTGGCGTTTGATCGGCCGATCAGTTGGCGTGCGACGGGAGGCTCGAAGTCGCTGACGTTGGTGACGGCCGATGTGGGAGAGGGCAACGGCCTACAGGATTGGACGGTGCTGTCCGACTGTTCCGGCCATGCGCAAGCCTTTGCCGGTGCACCGCCTTCGTTAACCCCAGGGCAGATACGTTTCGCGATACGGCAATTGACCTACACCTTCGAGTCGGGCCAGTTGAAGGTCAGCACCCCGGCAGCTCCGGCGAAAACGGTGCTGGTGGATAACGTGCAGGCGTTCGACTTGAGCTTTGGCGTGGCCGCTCGATCCGAGTCGCGCCATGTTGTGCGTTATGAACAGAGCCCGGCGGACGAGTCGTTGATCCGTAGCGTGCGTATCCGCCTGACACTGCAGGACCCCACCGGGCGCGTGAAAAACCAGACCTACAGCGTCGTTGCGGCGCTGCGTAATCGGGTGGGATAGGGGCGTATGTGCGCAATTGATCATCGGCAGAAGGGCATGGCGTTAATGATCAGCCTGGTATTCCTGCTGCTGTTGTCACTGGCCGGCCTGTCGTCGATGCAGGACGCTGTGTCGCAGCAGAAAAGCGCGGGCAGTGCGTGGCATCGCAATCAATCGCTGCAAAGTGCCGAAAGCGGCCTGAGATTGGGTGAGTCGAGCCTGCGTCGAGCCGCTGCCGCGTGGCCGTTGTGCGCATCGGTCATGACCTGTGGGCCACCGGGGGAGTCGGCTTCAGTGACGGGGCCTGGGACCCATCCTGTTTCGGCAGTGAAATGGCTTGCCATGACGAACGGTTTCTATGGGGTTCAGTCGCTGGGGCCGACAACGGGGTTGCCGCATCTGCTGCCCCAGGCCGCGGCGCCGCTGTTTCGGGTCACGGCCGTGGGGATCAGTGGGCAGGTGCGTACCGTGCTGGAGGCCATGTACGCGCAGGTGGGAGAGGGGGAGGACGCGCAGTATCGGCGGGTCCTGTGGCGGCAATTGCACTAGGGAGCGTGTAAATGGGCAGGGATAGCAGGGGATTTACCCTGATCGAGTTACTGATCGCCGTGGCGATCATCGCGTTGCTGGCCGGTATTGCCTATCCCGGCTACACCAGCCATGTAAAAAAGGCATACCGTGCAGAAATCGTCGCGTTGTTGACGCAGCAGGCGCAGCATCTCGAGCGCTTTTACAGCCGAAGCGGCACCTTTATTGATGCGAGCGGCGTCAGTGATGGCAATGATCGCTATAGAATCACGGCTGCATTGGATCTCTACGCATTCAGCCTGCTCGCGACGCCTGTCGCCGATTCGGTGATGGCGGCTGATCCCTGCGGGGCATTCGGTCTCGCCAGCACGGGGGAGCGCACCAACCCGGGGGCGACTCCCGACATGTCGCGCAAGACATGCTGGGGGCAGTGATGAGCGTGCAGGAAGAATGGGCGCCGGGCGCGCCTTTCCCCTTTTATTGGCTGGATCAAATAATGGCTAAGCAACAGCAAGTGGTGATTGTCGGCGGCGGTGTAATTGGATTGCTGACGGCGTTCAACCTTGCCACTCAAGGGCGGGCGGTGGTTTTGTTGGACCGCGCCGACCTTGGTCAGGAGTCTTCGTGGGCGGGTGGCGGGATCGTTTCGCCGCTGTACCCTTGGCGCTACAGCCCGGCAGTCACTGCACTGGCCCATTGGTCCCAGGATTTTTATCCACAGCTGGCAGCGCAATTATTTGCCGCAACCGGCGTCGATCCAGAGGTGTACACCACCGGTTTGTACTGGCTGGACCTGGATGACGAAGACGCAGCGCTGGCCTGGGCAGCCCGCGAAGGGCGACCGTTGAGCAAAGTCGATGTTTCGGCGGCGCACGATGCCGTTCCCGCATTGGGCGGCGGTTACTCCCAGGCCATCTACATGGCAAACGTGGCCAATGTGCGCAATCCGCGCCTGGTCAAATCCCTCAAGGCCGCGTTGTTGGCATTGCCGGGTGTGACCATTCAAGAGCAGTGCGAGGTCGATGGGTTCGTTCTGGACGGTGACACCGTGGTGGGTGTGAACACGCCAGCGGGTCCGATCCTGGGTGATCAGGTGGTGCTCGCGGCCGGCGCCTGGAGCGGGGAGCTACTGGCCAAACTGGGCTTGTTGCTGCCCGTGGAGCCGGTCAAGGGTCAGATGATTCTGTACAGCTGTGCGCCTGACTTTTTATCGAGCATGGTGTTGGCCAAGGGGCGTTATGCGATTCCCCGACGCGACGGTCACATTCTGATCGGCAGCACCCTGGAGCACGCAGGGTTCGACAAGACGCCAACCCGGTTCGCGCTGGACAGTCTCAAGGCGTCGGCTGTGGAGTTGATACCCGGGTTGGCGGATGCCGAAGTGGTTGGCCATTGGGCGGGTTTGCGCCCAGGCTCGCCGGAGGGCATTCCGTATATCGGCGAGGTGCCTGGCTTCAAGGGGCTGTGGCTCAACTGCGGGCATTACCGTAATGGCCTGGTGCTTGCCCCGGCATCCTGTCAGTTGTTCGCGGACTTGCTGCTTGAGCAGGTGCCGATCATCGACCCTGCGCCCTATGCGCCGGCAGGTCGGCTCAACGCTGGATAGATTTCGGCCCCTGCTCCAGGTGCGCCTGGGTGCAATACCAGTCCTGGTGCGAACTGATGGCGCGATCCTGCGGCAAATGCACGCCACAGTGGGCGCAGCGCACCATCAGCGCCGCGCCGGGCTCGCCGGGGCGTTGCTGCCGAGCTGCCGGGCTTTTGAACGTGCGCCATAACCATACCGCGGCAGCAATGACGGCAATCCAGAACAGTAGACGAACCATGATGGGCAGTTTCTCGACAGGGAATGCGGCAGTTTAGCCAAGGACGCGACGGGCGCACAGTGCATAAATACGCGCCCATGAAAAAGGGAGCTCCCGAGAGCTCCCTTTTGCGTTGCGTTGGACAGGTCAGTCGAACACGCCGAAGGTCATGTAGCTGAACCACGAGCGGTCCTGGTTATTGCCCAGGGCCTGTGGCTCCTGCTCCTCGATCACGTCACCGTTTTCGTCATGGGGCTTGAGCTCGGAAGGAATGGCATCCTTGGCGTCCTGGTACTGCTTGATCACGTCCTGGTTGGCGCGGGTTTCACCCGGCGGCAGCGGTGGACGGGAGTCGATCAGGCCCAGGGTGTACTTGCTCAGCCACGAACGATTGTCGGCTTCAGCCACCTGAGGCACGAACTGACCGTCTTTCAGGCTTGGGTGATCAGGGTAGTTGAGCTTCAGGGTTTCCAGGCTGGTGTTGGCCAGCTCGTCCAGGTGCAGGCGCTGGTAGGCCTCGGTCATTACCGCCAGGCCGTCACCCACCGAAGGGGTCTCCTGGAAGTTTTCCACTACATAGCGACCACGGTTGGCGGCCGCTACATAAGCCTGACGGGTCAGGTAGTAGTGGGCGACGTGGATCTCGTAGGACGCCAGCAGGTTGCGCAGGTAAATCATGCGCTGCTTGGCGTCCGGCGCGTAGCGGCTGTTGGGGTAGCGGCTGGTCAGCTGGGCGAACTCGTTGTAGGAGTCGCGGGCAGCGCCCGGGTCACGCTTGGTCATGTCCAGCGGCAGGAAGCGCGCCAGCAGGCCTACGTCCTGATCGAACGAGGTCAGGCCCTTGAGGTAGTAGGCATAGTCTACGTTCGGGTGCTGTGGGTGCAGGCGGATGAACCGCTCTGCAGCGGACTTGGCAGCTTCCGGCTCGGCGTTCTTGTAGTTCGCGTAGATGAGCTCGAGCTGCGCCTGGTCGGCGTAGCGCCCGAACGGATAACGCGACTCCAGGGCCTTCAGCTTGGCTGTGGCACTGGTGTAGCTATTATTGTCCAGGTCTTTCTGAGCTTGCTGGTACAGCTCGACTTCGCTCAGGTTTTCGTCGACGACGTCCTTTGTTGACGAGCAAGCAGCAGTCATGGCGAGGATGGCGATCAGCAGCAGGTGTTTCACTTGCATGGCGGCTTGCGTCCCTATGACGGCCGCTGTCTTGGGCGGGGCCGTCCTGTTATGATGAGCGCCCCGTTGAAAGCCTCGGGGCAAAAGACGCCGTATTTAACCACAAGCGCGCAGCCGAAACCAAAGGCTGTGCCACGCCTAGTCTGAGCATGTCCGATAAAATTGAACTTCGCGCAGAGGTGCCGTCCGAATTGGGCGGCCAACGCCTCGATCAAGTCGCCGCACAATTATTCGCTGAGCACTCGCGCTCGCGCCTTTCCGCCTGGATCAAAGACGGCCGCCTGACTGTGGATGGAGCGGTTATCCGCCCGCGAGACATAGTCCATGGCGGTGCGATTCTTGAGCTGACTGCCGAGCAGGAAGCCCAGGGAGAATGGGTCGCCCAGGACATCGAGCTGGATATCGTCTATGAAGATGACGACATCCTGGTCATCAACAAACCCGCAGGCCTGGTGGTTCATCCGGCCGCCGGGCACGCTGATGGCACCTTGCTCAATGCCTTGCTGCACCACGTGCCGGACATCGTCAACGTCCCGCGCTGCGGCATCGTGCACCGCCTGGACAAGGACACCACCGGCCTGATGGTGGTGGCCAAGACCATCCAGGCGCAGACGCAGCTTGTTACTCAATTGCAGAGCCGCAGCGTCAGCCGGATCTACGAATGCATCGTGATCGGTGTGGTGGTGGCGGGCGGCAAGATCAACGCGCCCATCGGTCGCCACGGCCAGCAGCGCCAGCGCATGGCGGTCATGGAAGGCGGCAAGCAGGCCGTCAGCCACTACCGCGTGCTGGAGCGTTTCCGCTCCCACACCCATGTGCGGGTGAAGCTGGAAACCGGGCGTACCCACCAGATTCGCGTGCATATGGCCCATATCAACTTCCCGTTGGTCGGTGATCCGGCCTACGGCGGTCGCTTCCGCATCCCTCCTGCGGCGAGCCAGACCATGGTTGAATCGCTGAAAACTTTCCCGCGCCAGGCACTGCATGCCCGCTTCCTGGAGCTGGATCATCCGACGAGCGGTAAGCGGATGAGCTGGGAATCGCCGCTTCCAGACGATCTGGTCTGGTTGTTGTCGTTGCTCAAGCAGGATCGCGAGGCGTTTGTCGGATGAGTGACTGGCTGATTCCTGACTGGCCTGCGCCGTCTCAGGTTAAAGCCTGCGTTACCACCCGGGCGGGCGGCGTCAGTCTGGCGCCGTTCGACAGCCTCAATCTGGGCGATCATGTCGACGACGTTCTAGAGGCCGTGCTGGAAAATCGGCGGCGCCTTACCGATGCCTTCGCTATCGAGCCGGCCTGGTTACGCCAGGTCCATGGGGTTAGCGTGGTCGAGGCAGACCCTGGTCGCATTGCCGAAGCCGATGGCAGTTGGACCAGCACGCCGGGTATCGCCTGCACGGCCATGACCGCCGACTGCTTGCCGGCGTTGTTGTGCAATCGCGCCGGCACCCGTGTCGCGGCGGCCCACGCCGGTTGGCGTGGCTTGGCGGCTGGCGTGTTGGAGACGGCGGTCGAAAGCCTGGCCACCGAGCCGGCCGACGTATTGGTCTGGCTCGGTCCGGCAATCGGCCCGCAAGCCTTTGAAGTGGGGCCGGAGGTGCGCGAAGCGTTCATGCACCAACTGCCGATCACCGAACGAGCCTTTGTACCCAGTCGCAATCCCGGCAAGTTCATGGCCGACATCTACGAACTGGCCCGCCTGCGCCTTGCTGCTCGGGGCGTAACAGCGGTCTACGGCGGCGGTTTTTGCACCGTGACCGACCCGCGTTTCTTCTCCTACCGTCGCAGCCCTCGCACCGGCCGATTTGCCTCCCTTATCTGGCTTGAACGCTAGACTCTCCTGATCCACGTCACGTGTCGCCCGCTTGAATCTTCCAGAATCCACCCCATCTATAAGGGTATCTGGCAGGTTTCTTCATTCAGGATGTGTTTACAGCTCCGGCCTGCTCAAAAGGAAGGTGACTAATGCGTATTGATCGTTTAACCAGCAAATTACAGTTGGCTTTATCGGACTCCCAATCTCTGGCGGTCGGCCTCGACCATCCGGCGATTGAGCCTGCTCATCTGATGCAGGCACTCCTGGAACAACAAGGTGGTTCTATCAAGCCCTTGTTGATGCAGGTGGGCTTTGACGTCAACAGCCTGCGCAAGGAGCTGAGCAAAGAGCTCGACCAACTGCCAAAAATCCAGAACCCCACTGGCGACGTGAATATGTCCCAGGACCTGGCACGCCTGCTCAACCAGGCTGATCGCCTGGCCCAGCAGAAAGGCGACCAGTTCATCTCCAGCGAACTGGTGCTGCTCGCCGCCATGGACGAGAACAGCAAGCTCGGCAAGTTGTTGCTGGGGCAGGGCGTGAGCAAGAAGGCCCTGGAAAATGCCATCAACAACCTGCGTGGCGGCGATGCTGTCAACGACCCCAATCATGAGGAGTCGCGTCAGGCCCTGGACAAATACACTGTCGACCTGACCAAGCGCGCCGAAGAGGGCAAGCTCGACCCGGTGATCGGCCGTGATGACGAGATCCGTCGCACCATTCAGGTCTTGCAACGCCGCACCAAGAACAACCCGGTGCTGATCGGCGAACCTGGCGTGGGTAAAACCGCGATTGCCGAAGGCCTGGCCCAGCGCATCATCAATGGCGAAGTGCCGGACGGCCTCAAGGGCAAGCGCCTGCTGTCGCTGGACATGGGCTCGCTGATCGCCGGCGCCAAGTTCCGTGGCGAGTTCGAAGAGCGCCTGAAATCCCTGCTCAACGAACTGTCGAAGCAGGAAGGGCAGATCATTCTGTTTATCGACGAACTGCACACCATGGTCGGCGCCGGTAAGGGCGAGGGCTCCATGGACGCCGGCAACATGCTCAAGCCGGCGTTGGCGCGCGGCGAGTTGCACTGCGTCGGGGCAACCACGCTCAACGAATACCGCCAGTACATTGAAAAGGACGCGGCCCTTGAGCGGCGTTTCCAGAAAGTGCTGGTGGAGGAGCCGAGCGAAGAGGACACCATCGCAATCCTGCGTGGCCTTAAAGAGCGTTACGAGGTGCACCACAAGGTGGCGATCACCGACGGCGCGATCATTGCGGCGGCCAAGTTGAGCCATCGCTATATCACCGACCGGCAGTTGCCGGACAAGGCCATCGACCTGATCGATGAAGCGGCCAGCCGCATTCGCATGGAGATCGACTCCAAGCCGGAAGTGCTCGACCGTCTGGACCGGCGCCTGATTCAACTGAAAGTCGAATCCCAGGCCCTGAAGAAAGAAGAAGACGACGCTGCGAAGAAACGCCTGGAAAAACTCCAGGAAGAAATCCAGCGCCTGGAGCGCGAGTATTCAGACCTCGAAGAAATCTGGACCTCGGAAAAAGCCGAAGTGCAGGGCTCTGCGCAGATCCAGCAAAAGATCGAGCAGTCACGCCAGGAACTGGAAGCTGCGCGCCGCAAAGGCGACCTGAACCGCATGGCCGAGTTGCAGTACGGGGTGATCCCGGACCTGGAGCGCAGCCTGCAGATGGTCGACCAGCACGGCAAGTCCGAGAACCAGTTGCTGCGCAGCAAGGTGACCGAGGAAGAAATCGCTGAAGTCGTCTCGAAGTGGACCGGTATCCCGGTATCGAAAATGCTCGAAGGCGAGCGCGACAAGTTGCTGAAGATGGAGCACCTGTTGCACCAGCGCGTCATCGGTCAGGACGAGGCGGTGGTGGCGGTCTCCAACGCGGTACGGCGTTCGCGCGCCGGGTTGTCCGATCCGAACCGTCCGAGCGGCTCATTCATGTTCCTGGGCCCGACCGGTGTGGGCAAGACCGAGCTGTGCAAGGCGCTGGCGGAGTTCCTGTTCGATACCGAAGAGGCCATGGTGCGTATCGACATGTCCGAGTTCATGGAGAAACATTCGGTGGCGCGCCTGATCGGCGCACCGCCAGGCTATGTCGGCTATGAAGAGGGCGGTTACCTGACCGAAGCCGTGCGGCGCAAGCCTTACTCGGTGATCCTGCTGGATGAGGTCGAGAAGGCGCATCCGGATGTGTTCAACATCTTGCTGCAAGTGCTCGAAGACGGTCGCCTGACCGACAGTCATGGGCGTACCGTGGACTTTCGCAACACGGTGATCGTGATGACCTCCAACCTGGGCTCGGCGCAGATCCAGGAATTGGTGGGTGATCGCGAAGCCCAGCGTGCGGCGGTCATGGATGCGTTGACCACACACTTCCGTCCGGAATTTATCAACCGGGTCGATGAGGTGGTGATCTTCGAGCCATTGGCGCGGGATCAGATCGCGGGCATTACCGAGATCCAACTGGGGCGCCTGCGTGGACGTCTGGCCGAGCGAGAACTGTCGCTGGAGCTGAGCCGAGAGGCGTTGGACAAGCTGATCGCGGTCGGTTACGACCCCGTGTATGGCGCGCGGCCGCTCAAACGCGCCATCCAGCGCTGGATCGAGAACCCGCTGGCGCAGTTGATCCTGTCGGGCAGCTTCATGCCGGGCACCAGCGTCGAGGCGACGGTGGAGAACGACGAAATCGTTTTCCATTAAGCCCGGTCTGTACGCAAATAAAGAGAGGCCCCGCATTGCGGGGCCTTTTTTTTCGATAGGGCGTTGAACTGTAAGGCAAAGGCTTGTAAAGTGCGCCCCGCAGCAATGTCAGCCCACGGGTTTCTTCCCCCCAGGAAGAAATCAGAAAGAAGCGCAAATCCTTGTCTTGAAAGCAATTTAAAGGGTTGACAGAGGTTTTTAAGATTGTAGAATAGCGCGCCTCAGAGGCACTAACGTAGCGATACGGACGGGGCTGAAGAGGAAGTTACACCGCAGTAAAATTTGAAATATTCAGTTCCGTGATAGCTCAGTCGGTAGAGCAAATGACTGTTAATCATTGGGTCCCAGGTTCGAGTCCTGGTCACGGAGCCAATTTCAAACCGGGGTATAGCGCAGTCCGGTAGCGCGCCTGCTTTGGGAGCAGGATGTCGGGAGTTCGAATCCCCCTACCCCGACCATATTTGGGTCGTTAGCTCAGTTGGTAGAGCAGTTGGCTTTTAACCAATTGGTCGTAGGTTCGAATCCCACACGACCCACCATTTTTGAGACCAGTTAGCGCTGGAATCGAATCTTAAGATCAGAGGCCAAAAGCGCTGATCGAAGAAGGCGACTGAAAGGTCGCCTTTTTTTTACCGGGGTATAGCGCAGTCCGGTAGCGCGCCTGCTTTGGGAGCAGGATGTCAGGAGTTCGAATCCCCTTACCCCGACCATATTCAGAAAAAAGGCGCCTCCATGAGGCGCCTTTTTTTTGCTCTGAATCTGGCAGTTGGGAATTGATGCTGCCAGGGTTTTCTATTCAGGCATCAAGCCGTTCAACTCCCCATACGTGAAACCCTTCAGTGCCTGCGTATCCAGCCTGCCGCGTTCCTGAAATGAGCGCGCGAGTCCTTCCATTGCTCCGTATAGAAATTCCGCGATGCTTGAGCCTGCACTCAAGCGCCTGACGCCCAGAAGCGCCAGCTCATCCGGCGGGGGCAGGGCGTCACGCGCCAAAAGATTCACGGGCAGGCTCGATTCTTTGCACAGGATCCCTATCTCGGCCGGGTCGAGCATCCCGACGGCGAACAAGCCATTGGCGCCCGCTTCTGCATAAAGCGCAGCACGCCTGATGATCTCTTCGAGCTTTCGATCATTGGGCAAAAGGTTTTTCAGGTAAACATCGCTGCGCGCATTCACAAACAAGTTAACGCCGCGTTTTTCGGCTACCTCCCGGGCGACATTTATTTTGCGCACCAGTTGCTCGGGCGGCCCAACGCCATCTTCAATATTGATCCCCACCGCACCTGCCGCGACAACGGCATCGATGACGTGTGCAACGTGCTGCAGGTCGTCGGAGTATCCGCCTTCGATGTCCACGGTCAGCGGCACACGCAGCACCCGCGTCATGGACTCAACGTTGGCGGCCAACAGTGCCAGAGGGAGCTGATTGCCGTCTGCGTAGCCATTCGACCATGCCATACCGGCACTGGTGGTGGCGATTGCTGCGGCGCCCAGTGACTCCACAATCCGTGCGCCACCTGCGTCGCTTACGTTGGCCAGAATCAGTAGGCCCTGGTTGTGCAAATCATGAAAAACAGTGTCCAGTGACGTCATGTTATGTACCTCCGTGCAGCTTTACGGGTCATTGGTGTTGGCGGCGCGGGTGGACGCGGGCGCTGTCCTTACGTCCGCCGCACCTGTGAGGATCAAGCCTTTATCACCTCGGCAGACCAGCCCAGCACGCGCTTGGCTTTCTCGTTGCTGACGGTTGGATTGTCCTCGGTAATGTTGAAAATACCCCCTTCCTCTGTCTGCAAGGCCAGCAAGGCGGCGCGCGCTGCGGCGTTTACATGCACGGGACTTGCACCGCTGGGCTCATCCGTGCCGGTGCCGGGCCCGTACAGTTGGCCATAACGCAGAACCGTACCATGCAGTGTGGGTTCGCTCAGTACCTGATGTTCCAATGCTGCCACGCCTCCCACACTTATGCGGCGGGCACCCTCGGCCTCTACGTCCAGGGGATGGGTTTCCAGATAGGGCGTTTCGCCTGGGCAGTAGGCCCAGGCAATGCTTTGGGCGACCAGGCGACTGGCACCCGCGGCCTTTGCCGCAGCCACCAGATTGTGCGTCCCTTCGGTGCGGATGCGTGCGTTGTTTTCCACGGCCTTGGCCATCAGCTCGGGACTCAGCCCGCGTGGCAGATCCGTAAGTTGATGCACGACCCCCCAGGGCTGTATGGAAATCAACGCTTCCTCCAGGCGTTTCGCGTCGTAAACGTCAACGACCACCGCCGTTGCACCTGCCGCTTCGATGTCCTTCACTTTCTCGCTGTGACGCGTGGTGCCGTACACCTCGAATTGCGCCTCGACCAACAACTTGATCAAGGCGGTACCGATGACACCGGATGCGCCTGCGACCAGAACTTTACGCGACATTGCAATTACCTCTTTGAGCATTCATCGGGAACGAAGCAGGCCTGCGGCCAACACTTCAGAGACAACCATCCTAGCTGCTGTGAGTGATTCTCCTAGGGGCAAAAAACGTAAAACAGCCCATGACAAGAGTTGTCAGTCCCGAGGCTGCGGGCGCCCAGCCTTGTTTCAAATTCGATTTCTTGTCGTGTTCCAGTTGTCGAATCTTGTCCCTTAAACGGCCAGGTAGATCGGCCTACAGTCGCCGCATCGAAGACACCCTGGCGTCTGAATCGGACGACCAGTCAAGAATGAGAAGCTGACATGCCCGTATACCCCTCCTGGAAATTCGCGCTGATCCTTGCCCGTGTCGCATTAGCCAGTGCATTCCTTTCTGCGGTTGCCGATCGATTCGGCTTTTGGGGCGCGATGGGTCAGCCCGGCGTGTCGTGGGGCAGCATGCAAGGCTTTTATCTGCACGTGGCCAAGTTGGTGCCATGGGCACCAGACATGGCCGTGCCCGCGCTGGCCTGGTTCGTCGACATTCTGGAAGCAGTGCTCGGCATTCTTCTGTTGGCAGGCATTCAACTGCGTCGCACCGCATGGGTCAGCGGTGTCCTGTTGCTGGTGTTCGCCATCAGCATGGTGCTGTTCCAAAGCCTGAAGTTGGCCCTGAACTTCAGTGTGCTGACCTGCAGTGCCTGCTCCTTCCTCCTCTATCTGGCCTACGCCGCACCGCGCGACGTCGAGCCTGTGGCTGTGCCCCCGAAAGACGTTTGAGCTATTTCACTTCACACGAGAGATCCAAGGATGAACCCGATTACCCAGCAGCAGGCATGGGACACATTGTTCGCAGATCCGGAACTTGGTGCAGGAAACTTCCTGTCCAAGTCGGTAGCAGCCTACGGTCGGCTTGAAGCTGATTTTCTGTTCCTGGAGAAGGCGTTCGTGGGGCCCAGTGGTGAGTCGCACGAGGCATTCTCTCTGGACAGCCTGCACCACCAGGTGAAGCAACTGGCAGGCTGGTACCTGGGCTGCGGGGTGAGTGCAGGGCGTCACGTGTGTCTGTATCTGGGAGATGGCATCCCGTCTTTTCTGCACTTTCTGGCGTTGGGCACGTTGGGTTGCGTTCCCGTGTTGATCAACGGGCATCTGCGCGCCGACATCGCCACGCTGTACGCACAACGTAATCGGTTCGATATATTTGTGTGCGATCAGGAGACCCGCTCGCGCTGGAATCTGACCACAGAACTCGAAGGTCTGACGGTGCTGGATGCCCACTTTCGCGAAGGCTCGCCAGTCGCCTGTCTGCCGGTTCCCGAACAAGGCTGGCCGGTCACGAGAAAAGCTGAAGACATCATCATGGTGTGCCACAGCTCGGGAACCACCGGGATTCCCAAAGCCGTGCTGTTCGGCCATGAACAATTCTTCAATGGCAAGCGCGAGCGCCTGCGCAGCTTCGTGGAAGGCCCCGACGACAAACTGGCCACCGCCATGCCGCCCACTCATGCCGCCGGTATCAGTTACCTGATGACGGCCGTGATGCTGCAGTTGCCAACCCTGTCGCTCAATACTCAAACGGGTTCGGTGCTCGCTCACATGCTGGCGAGCTTTCAGCCCACGATCGTGACAGCGTTTTCGCAGAGTTATGCCTCCCTTGCCGAACTGAATTTGCCTGATGGCTACCTGGGCAGTATTCAACGTTTCTACAACACCGGTGATACCGCACACGAGGCGCATATTCGAGCGTTGTTGCGTCTGGCGCCCGAGGCTCGATTCACTGACATGTTCGGCGCCTCGGAGCTTGGGATGTCGCAGTTTTTCAAGGTGTCTCGTGAGGGCAGCGTCGCGAGCAAGCGTACCGTCGGACATGCCGCCAGCTATGCCCGCTGCGACATTCTTTCAGCGCAGGGCGAATTGTTGCCGGATGGCACCGCGGGCTATTTCGGCGTGCGCTCCCCCACGGTTACACCGGGCTACTACGGTCAACCGCATCTCACGGCGCTGACCGAACTGAACGATTACTGGCTGACAGGCGACGTGGGCTTGCGCATGGCCAATGGCGAATTCGTTCACCTTGACCGCATCGTTGACACCGTGCCGAGCAACCTTGGCGTTTCTGTCTACACCCTGTTGCTCGAAGAGCATTTGCTGGCGCTGCCAGGCGTGTTCGACGTCAGTGTCGTGGGGGTGTCCCGCGGACCTACCCGTGAAGAAGCCGTGCTGATACTGGTTCGTGGGCAGGACGCGGGTGTGGATGCCGATGAGGTGCTGCAGCATGCCATGACCTGCTACCCCTTCCAGGGACGAGGCGAGCTGCCAGGCTACACCCTCTGTGCTGGCATTCTGGCAAACACTTATGCGCTGCCGGCCGGCTCGACCGGAAAGATCCTCAAGCGCCAGATACGTGAGCACTTCTGGAACTGGCAGCGCGACTTTGACGAGGGCGACCGTTCAGTGCTGAGCGACCTGGTCTGGAACCAGTTTCTGCGTGAGCCGCCGTTGGCGACGACGCCGGTCAGCCTGCTGGAATATCTGCAGCCATGAGCACCGTATCGAGTCAGGACAGTGCTGTGTCAGAGGCCGCGTTTGCACAGCGGATCGACCGAGGCGACAAAATCGAGTCCCAGGACTGGATGCCCGAAGGCTACCGGCGCACGTTGCTGCGCCAGATCTCGCAGCATGCCCACTCGGAATACGTGGGCATGTTGCCCGAAGGTTTCTGGCTGACACGTGCGCCCAGCCTGCACCGTAAATGCGTGCTGTTGGCCAAGGTTCAGGACGAGGCCGGTCACGCCCAATATCTTTACAGCGCGCTGGAAAGCCTGGGTGTCGATCGCGACGAGGCGTATCAGGAGCTTCTGGCCGGGCGCGCGAAGTACCTGAACATATTCAATTATCCCGCGCTCACCTGGGCAGACGTTGGCATGATCGGCTGGTTGACCGACGGCGCTGCCATCGTCAATCAGGTCCCGCTGTCTCGCAGCTCTTATGGTCCCTACGCCCGGGCCATGGTGCGCATCTGCCAGGAAGAGAGTTTTCACCATCGCCAGGGTTTTGATTTGGTCCGCAAGCTGGTGGAAGGCACGCCCGAGCAACGGCTGATGGCGCAGCAGGCACTGGATCGCTGGTGGTGGCCGACGCTGATGGTGTTCGGTCCGCCGGATGCGGATTCACCCCATTCCCGGCAATCGATGAAATGGGGCATCAAGCTGTACTCCAACGACACCCTGCGTCAGAAATTCATCGACCAGACGGTCCCGCAGATTCACCACCTGGGCTTGAGCGTGCCCGACCCTGATCTGCACCTGAACCCGCACACGGGCCACTATGAAAGCGGCCCTATCGACTGGTCTGAATTCCGGCGCGTGATTGCGGGTAACGGGCAGTGCAACCGGCATCGCCTCAACAGCCGTCAGCGCTCCTGGGATCAGGGCGCCTGGGTTCGCGAGGCCGCTGCCTGCCATGCCGCCAAACAGGCAGCCCAATCTGCGAACGGGGGTGATGAGCATGCCGAATGAACTGAACACCTGGGAAGTTTTCGTGCGTAGCCAGAACGGTATTGCCCACCGTCATATCGGCAGCGTCCAGGCCAGTGATTCGCAGATGGCCCTGCAGTACGCGCGCGACGTGTACACCCGGCGGGATGCGTTTGTCAGCCTGTGGGTCGTGGCCTCCGAACACGTGATCAGCAGCGCCGGTCAAGACCAGGCTGCCTGGTTCGAAACCGCTCACGACAAGGATTATCGCCAGGCGACCTATTACCCGGTTCCCGACGGAGTGCAGCATCTATGAACCTGTCGGCCTCCTGCGACACCTCGTTGTCCGACTACCTGCTGCGCCTGGGCGACAACGCCCTGATCCTGTCTCAGCAGCTGTGTGGCTGGTGCGGGCACGCACCGACGCTGGAAGAGGACGTCGCACTGAGCAACATCGCGCTCGATCTGCTGGGGCAAGCCAGGCTGTGGCTGGAGTACGCCGGCGCCAGCATGGTTCCCGTTCGCGATGAGGATGACCTGGCCTACCACCGCGACGCCCATCAATTCACACATGTGCTGTTGGTGGAGCAACCCAACGGTAACTTCGCGGACACCCAGGTTCGGCAGTTTCTTTTCGATAGCTGGCATTGCCTGCTTCTGACCGAATTGTCCCGCTCCACGGAGCCGCGCATAAGCGCCATAGCAATCAAGGCGCGCAAGGAAGCCACCTACCATCTTCAGCACAGCAGCCAGTGGATAGTGCGCCTGGGCGATGGTACCGAGCGCAGTCATCGATACGCTCAGCGTGCGCTGGAACAGTGCGTTGACTACGTCGGCGAACTGTTTGCAATGGACGCGGTTGATCACGAGATGGTGCGTCTTGGCATAGGTGCCGACCTGGCCGCACTGCGACCACAGTGGCAGGCCTACGTGGAGCAGGTTCTGGCAGCAGGCAATCTGGTCTACCCGGCGAGTGCGATCAGCGTTCAAGGTGGCAGACACGGCCAGCACAGCGAATTGCTGGTGGGGCTGCTGATGGAAATGCAGCACCTGGCACGCAGTTATCCGGGGGCTCAATGGTGAACCCTCATCAGGACGCCACGCAGGAGCAGGGCACGTCGGGAATCTGGGCACTGTTAGCTGAGATTCCAGACCCGGAAATGCCCTACATATCCATCGTTGACCTGGGCATTGTCCGCGAAGTGCGCTGGCAACCCGATGCCTTGAACGTGGTGCTGACACCCACCTACAGCGGCTGTCCGGCGCGCCGTGAAATTGAGCAAAGCGTGCGTGATGCGCTGCACCGAAACGGTATTCAGACGCTGTGCATCGAGACTCGCCTGCACCCGGCATGGACCACCGAGTGGGTCACCGCGCAGGGCAGAGAAAAGATGCGCGCTGCGGGTATCGCGCCGCCCCTGGCAGTGCTCGCAGAGTGGCAAACCTTGACGTTCTGGCCCACGTCCAGTGACGCGCCCCGACCGCAGTGCCCCCACTGCGGCGCGGCGCAGACACGGCTGCAAAACCCGTGTTCAGGCAGCCGCTGCAAAGCGCTCTACCACTGCGATGCCTGCCGTAATCCGTTCGAGTATTTCAAGAGCTTTTGACTTTCAAGGGAATGACCATGTCGCAGTTCTTTGCTCTGACGCTCGCCCACGTACGCCGTGATACCCCGGACAGCATGGTGCTCACGCTCAATGTTCCCCACGAGCACCGGGCGCGTTTCGCCCATCGGGCGGGGCAGCACCTGACACTGCGCGCCTGGGTGGATGGGCAGGAGCTGCGCCGCTCCTATTCGCTGTGCAATGTGCAGGGTGATGGGTCCCCACAGTTGGCCATCAAGCGCATCGCCGACGGGCAGTTTTCCCAGTGGGCGCATCGGCATCTGCAGGCGGGCGCGGTGATCGAAGCAATGCCACCGACCGGAAGCTTCGGGCTTGAAAGTCCGTGCGGCGCCCCACGTCATCACGTCGCCTTCGCGGCCGGATCAGGCATTACGCCGATTCTGTCCATTCTGGAAACGGCGCTGCGCGATGAGCCAACCAGTCGCTTTACCCTGGTCTATGGCAATCGCGATCTGGCCTCCGTGCAATTTCGCGAGCGCTTGTGCCAGCTCAAGAACACTTACTTGACCAGGCTTTCCATTTTTCACTTTTTCAGCAATGAACCGCAGGACGTCGAACTGTTCAGTGGTCGCCTGGATGAGCGCCGTTGCGGGTCACTGCTCACCAGTTGCGTGCAAGTGTCCACCATCGACCACGTCTATCTATGTGGTCCGGCCGCCATGATGAAAGGCGTCAGCTCGGCCTTGCTGGCCAAAGGGTTTCCGGCCGGACGAATCCGCCAGGAGCGTTTCGGCACCGATCCCGCCGTGCGGCCGCCTTCGAGTGTGACTGTCTCGGCGTCCGGGGTCCAACTGACCGTTCGCATTGACGGTGCCACGCGACGATTGCGGCTGGCGTCGGGTGCCAGCTCCTTGCTCGACAGCATGCTCGCTGCCGGACTGGCGCCGCCTTACAGCTGCAAGGCCGGCGTCTGTGGAACCTGCCGCTGCAAGGTGCTGGAAGGCGAGGTGCAGATGCAATCGCCGCATGCGCTGGGACCTTCGGAAGTCGCTCAGGGCTACGTGCTGGCCTGCATGAGCAGCGTGCAATCCCCGACACTTGAGCTGGCATTCGATTAAGTGACTTTTATCCGCACTCAGGAAGACCGCTCAATGAACTCCGACACATCGATGTCTCGCGGCGTATTGGCCTTGTATTGCCTGGCGACAGGTTTCTCCGTGGCCGCCGTGGTGTATCACCAGTCAATGACTTTTCTGATTGCGGCGTCTTTCGGCCTGCCAGTCGACGCACTGTGGAGCCTTTCGCTGGCGACTCAGTTGGGCTACGGCGCGGGTCTTGTTTTGTGTCTGCCTCTGGGTGATGTGCATCCACCGCGCGTATTGATTCCTGGCGCACTCCTGTTGCTCGGCGTGACATTGCTGCTGCTGTCGGTGGCCCCGACGCTGACGGTGGTGATTGTTCTGTGTGCAGTGGCGGGCGTGCTTTCAGTCGGGGGTCAGCTGTTGATTGCGCATTGCGCCAGGACCTGTCTGCCCACCGAGCGGGCAGCTGTGATCGGCAGTCTGCTGTCTTCCCTCTTTGCCGGATTGCTGCTGGCTCGGGTGTTGGCAGGTTGGGGTGGGGAGGTGGTTGGCTGGCGTGGCATGTATCTGGTGGTGGGCATGCTTACGATGACACTCGGGCTTTTGATCCGTGCGCACCTGCGCATCGTGCCGCCAAGTGAGCCCATCGGCTATGGCGTGATACTGATCCGGCAATATCGACTGTGGATGGCCCATGCCCCGCTGCGCCGACTCGCACTGATCGCGGCCTGCTTCTTTGCGGCGTCCAACGGTATTTGGGCCAACCTGGGTTCGCTCACCCACACCACGCTTCAATGGAGCACCGCGCAGACAGGCTTGCTCGCCTTCACATCACTGGCGGCATTGCGCTCTCCCATGCTGGCCGACTACCTGCAACGCAAGATGCGATGGCAGGCCGTGGTCATGCTGCTGGGCACAGGTCTCATGCTCGTCTCGCTGGCCGGGGCCTTGATGGGTGCGCATGTCGTGATGATCGTCGTATTCCTGGTGGTTGCCGATATTGCCGTTCGGTCGGTGCAGGCCCTGACCCAATCGCGGGTATTGGCGATCAATCCAGCTGCCGCCTCCCGTCTCAACAGCCTTTACATGACCGTGTTTTTTCTCGGGGCGGCCGTTGGCTCATGGCTTGGCGGCGTGGCTGTGCACCACCTTGGCTGGCTGGGCATGTACCTGTTTCCGCTGTTCTGCACGCTGGCAGGTCTTGGGCTTCTGGTGTTCAGCGGGCATGACGAGTCAGACCCCACACTGTCGCCGGTGCTGCCCCAGCAGCCTCGTCCCTGAGATTTTCGATGTGCACATGCACCCAACAAGTTGCTTCCAGCCCCAACCCTGTAGTCCGATTTTTCAAGGAGATCCCCCTGTGCAAGCTATTGCGATCAAACCTCAGGAAGTAACGTCGTTGACAGGCATCAGCCCGCTCTGGTCTGACTGGCTTGTCGAGCAGGACCTGACTCGACTGGTTCAACACCCGCTGCTTGTGGCACTGGCGCGCAATGAGGTCAGTCTCGCGTCCCTCAAGACGATGCTGATCCAGCATAGCCACTACTCGCGCCATTTCACGCGCTACCTGTGTGCCCTGATGGGGCAGCTGGAGCATGCCGAAGATGTGCTGGCGTTGATGGCTAACATGCGCGAGGAGATGGGTGTAGACGGTCAGGACCGTATTACCCATGCCGAGCTTTACCAACGTGCATTGCGCGTCCTGGGCGTGTCGACCGCTGATGAAGCGGCGCTGCCCGAGACGGCTGCGATGGCGCGCACCATGCTCGACCATTGCCAGAACAGCGACGCACTGGTGGGCTTGGCCGCCCTGTGCCTGGGGGCCGAAGCCATTGTTCCGCTGATCTATCGCCCCATCCTTCAGGCCCTGGAGCACAAGGGTTACGGCGAAGACGTCACGGAGTTTTTCAAGCTGCACATCGAAGAGGACGAAGATCACGCGCTGACCATGCTGGCGATCATGCAGCGCCTGATTCAGGGCGACGAAAAGCGTCATGCGCTCGCCACGCGCATTGGCCGCGAACTGATCGACTGCCGCATCGCAATGTTCGACGCGATCTGGGCGCAGTCGTTGGTCGTGGCGGTGGCCGAGACCGGGCACCGTGAACAGGCAAGTCGCTTCAGCTCTGCCGATTTCTGGCGCGTTCCCAGCCGTTTGCAGGCACGCCTGCCTGAACGGCTCAGCCACAGCCAGGTCATGCAGGCCAGCGATCAACGCGACGCAACCTTCTCTTCCCAGCGCAAACACAAGGTGCATATCGTCGACCTGCCGAGCCACAGCATCAGCATGACTTTGGGACGGTTGGACGTGACCGAAGCCACGCGGCTGCACCGACATAACTACGAGACACTGATTTACGTGATCCAGGGCGAGGGTTATTCACGCATTGGCGACCGCAATGTGCCGTGGTGTGCCGGTGATGCGTTTTACGTCCCGGTCTGGGCCGAGCATCAGCATGTCAATACCGGTGGCGGAGAATGCGTGTACCTGGCGTGTGAAAACGCTCCCATGCTGCAAAACCTGGGCGGTATCGCGCTGCGCGAAGAACTGGGTCCGGTCCACGCCTGAAAAACCGTCTGCCGCGTGATTGACTGCGCGCGGCAGTCTCCGCCTCTGAAACTCCACAGGACTGAGATCGACCATGCTGATTTCTCCCTCCGCCAGGCATCCCGATAATGGCAAGGCCGAATATTCGGCAACGGGAAGCAGCGGCCCTGAAGGCACGCTGCCTTTCAGGGCGCAGGCCCCCGCACCCGTGAACCTGGCCGCGCGGCTCATCGCGAGCCGCAGCGACAGCGACCGCCTCTGTTTTCATGGGCCGGGTTTTCAATTGAGCTACCGTCAGTTGGACCAGGCAGTGCGAGTCCAGGCGTTTGAGCTGTGCCAAAAGGGCGCCAGGGTCGATGACCGCATGTTCATCGCACTGGACGATGGTGCTGAACTGGCCATCCTGTTCTTCGCCGCATTGGCAATGGGTGCGCTGCCTGTCTTGCTCAATCCCAGGCTGGACGCGGCCGCTGTTGTTCAGTTGGTAGCGGATGCCCGGCCGACACTGTGTTTTGTCCATTCAGCGGCTGCCGAGCAATGGCGCGGCGCGCCAGGCCTGCATGTGCTGGAAGGCGACGCTTACAGCGGCTGGTTGAGCGCGTACTCGCCGAAGACTCATTGCCAGGCGTTTGCGCTCAAGGACCCCGGAGCGCCGGCCCTGATCCAGTACACCTCCGGCAGTACGGGTCAACCCAAGGGCGTGTTGCACAGTGCCCGTTCCATCCTGGCCTGCTGCGAGGATTTCGCCGTCAGGCAATTGGGGCTGGACGAAAACGATGTGTTGTATTCAGTGCCCAAAACCTTTTTTGGTTACGGGATGGGCAACAGCCTGTTTTTTCCGCTTTACACAGGCGCCAGTGCGGTGCTGGACAGTGCCTGGCCAAGCGCACAGCGCGTGCGCGCCCTGCTGAATCAATACCGACCCAGCGTATTGTTTGCCGTGCCGACGCTGTACGCAATGTTGCTGGACGAGGCAATCGAGCCGACTGAGCTGGCACTGCGACTGGCCTTCAGCGCAGGCGCACCGCTACCAGCCAATATCGCCCTGCGCTGGCAGCAGCGCTTTGGAATCGGCTTGCACGACGGCATTGGTGCGACCGAGCTGGGTCATGTGTTTGCGACCAGTTACCCGGATGCCCAGCACCCTGGCAAGGTCGGGCGCATGTTGCCGGGCTGGGAGTCACGGATTGTGAACGCAGGCGGCCAGAGTGTCGTACCCGGTGAGTGTGGCGTGCTGCTGGTCAAGGCGCCCGGCATGGCCGTGGGCTACTGGGAGCGCCCGGACGATCAGGCAGAGCGCTTCAACGACGGCTGGTACCGCACCGGCGATCTATTCAGCCAGGACCGGCAGGGGCTACTGAGCTTTCATGGCCGAGAAGATGACCGTTTCAAGGTCTTCGGTCGCTGGGTGGTGCCCGTGGAAGTCGAAAACCTGCTGATCAGCCGGCTGCCAGAGCTGCGCGATTGTTATCTGGTGGCGGGTTGCACCGAGGATGAGTGTCGCCCGGTGCTGTTGGTGCGAGCCTCGGGTGCGGTAAACGATCTGACAGGCCGCATCGAAAACATCCTGCAAACGCAGCTGGAGAGCTACAAGCGCCCGGTTCGTATTGCATGGCTTGACGAACTACCTTTGAACCGCAACGGCAAGCCTGACCGCAGGGCGATGGCGCACATGGCCGATCAGTTGCTGCGTAGCGAAGTGGAGACCCCCGCATGTTGAGTCCTGAAGATTTTTTTGCTTACGGCGACGCAGGTTATAGCCACGTTCCACTTTGGCAACAGTTGACTTTGCCGGCAGGCGTTCAGGCGCTTTCGCTGTATGAGGCGCTGGCCAACCGGGGACAGGATTACCTGTTCGAGACGGGGCAGTGGCAGCAAGGCACGTACGCGCAGACCTGCTCTGTGATCGGCCTGCCTTGCAGGCAGCGTGTAGAACTGGACGAAGGTGTCATGCGTGTTTACAGCGACGGGCAACTGGCTAGCGTCACCGAGTCGCCAGACCCACTGGCAGCGTTCTCTGCGCTGCAGGATGAGTTCCGCATTCCTCAGTGCCCGGGCCTGCCGCCATTCAGCGGCGGCTTCTTCGGCTATTTTGGCTTTGAGACGACGCGGCTTATCGAACCTCGCTTGCGCAACGCGCCTCGCAAACCTTCGGGCTTCGGTCTTCCCGACGTGCTGCAGTTGATCAGCACCGACTTGATCGTACTGGACCATGTCGAGCAGCAGATTTATTGCATCGTGCATGAACGGCCCAGGGCGCTTGGCGACTATCAGGCAGGGCAGGATCGACTCAATCAGCTGGTGGCCCGTGTTCGTCCTCTGCTTGTCCCGAGCGCACCGAGCACGCGGGCAGCGCCCACCCCGCTTTCAGAGGCCGAATCGTCCTTCCCACGGCCAGCCTTCATTGAGGCTGTGACGCGCATCAAGGACTACATTGCGGCGGGCGATGTGATGCAGGTTGTCCTGTCCCAACGCATGAGCCAGCCCTTCGAGCAGGATGCGATCAGTTTGTATCGCTCACTGGCGCAATTGGGGCATACGCCGTATCGCTATCTGCTGAACCTGGGTGATCACCAGGTGGTCGGCGCGTCTCCGGAGATGCTGTTCCGACAAGCCGGCCAACGGGTCACGACCCGGCCAATGGCAGGTACTCGGCGCCGCGGCGATTCGGCAGCCGAAGACGCTCGGCTCAAGGAAGAACTACTGGCCGACCCCAAGGAAGTGGCCGAGCACATGATGCTTGTGGATTTGTCACGCAATGACCTGGGCCGCCTTGCCAGCGTCGGGAGCGTGCAAGTGTCGCAACTATTGGACGTCGAATATTTCTCCCATGTCATGCACATCGTTTCTACGGTTATTGGCGACGTGCCCGACAGTGTCAGCGGCCTGGAACTGCTCAAGAGCCTCTTTCCGGCAGGCACGCTCAGCGGTGCCTCGAAGGTGCGCGCACTGGAAATCATCGCCGAACTTGAACCGCACGCCCGAGGCGTTTATGGGGGAGCGATCGGGTACCTGGACTGGAGTGGCCGGGCCAACCTCGCCATCGCCATTCGAACGGGACTTCTGCATGAGGGGCGTCTTTACGTGCAGGCGGGCGCGGGCGTGGTGCAAGACTCAGTGGCCGAACGGGAATGGCAGGAGACCATTGAAAAAAGCCAGATCATTCGCGTCGCAGCAGCGCGGTGCAAAACGGCCACGCCCTACCAGGAGGTAGCGTATGCACTTAATGATCGATAACTACGATTCTTTTACCTATAACGTTGTGCAATATCTGCGCATGCTCGGCGCCGATATAGACGTGCGCCGTAACGATGATATTTCACTGCAACAGATAGAGGACATGAAGCCCGAGTCGCTGATCATTTCGCCGGGTCCCTGTTCGCCCGCCGAGGCGGGTATATCGCTGTCAGCCATCAAACACTTCGCACAGCGTTTACCGATACTGGGCATCTGCCTGGGGCATCAAAGTATTACCGCAGCTTTTGGCGGCGAAGTGCGCCGTGCCCGCGAGGTGTTACATGGCAAGGTGTCGCGTATCTGTCATGACGGACGCGATCTGTTCGAGGGATTGCCGACAGAGTTGCAAGTGGCGAGGTATCACTCGTTAGTTGCCGGCGAGTTGCCGAGTGAGTTGGTGGCGACGGCACACGTCCTGGATCAGGACGGCAAGCGGGGCGAAATTATGGCGCTGCGTCACAGGGAACTGCCCATTTATGGCCTGCAGTTTCACCCCGAGTCATTGATGACGCCAACCGGCATGACGATGTTGGCAAATTACCTCCAACAGGTTGCGCAGGGTCAGGCCCTTCGCACTGTTGCCTGAACAGACCCCGTGGAACACATCATGGAAAATCCGCATTTCTCCAAAACCTATCTGATCCGTTTTCAACACTGCGACCCGGCAGGCATCGTTTACTTTCCCCAATATCTGGTGTTAACAAACTGGCTTGTGGAGGACTGGTTTACCGAAGGCTTGAACATCGATTTCTCTGACCTTATCGGTAAGCGCCAGTTGGGACTTCCGCTGGTAAAACTGAACTGTGAATTTACAGCGCCCTCGCGTCATGGAGACCAGCTGACATTTGATTTACGCGTTGAGCGCCTGGGTCGAAGCTCGTTGACTGTTGTTATCGAAGGGCATGTCAACGGCGCTTTGCGCATGCGCAGCCAACAAACGATGGTCCAAACCTGCTTGACGGACGGAACGTCCACGCCAATACCGGCAGATATTCGCCGTTCGCTGGGTCACTTTATTCCCGTGGCCGAGGGTGCCTTATGAATATCCTTCAACCACCCGGCTGGGATCGTCCGCGTGGCTACGCAAACGGTATTGTCGCCCGCGGGACGCTGATTTGCCTGTCTGGGCAGTTCGGCTGGGACGCTCAGAGCCGTCTGGTCAGTGATCGGTACGCAGAGCAGGCGATACAGGCGCTGCGTAACATAGTCACGGTGCTGGCAGAGGCGGGCGCTCGTCCGGAGCATCTGGTTCGTCTCACCTGGTATGTCAGTGATCGGGATGCCTATTTTTCCGAAGGTCGTGAAGTAGGGCTCGTTTACAAGACGTTAATAGGGCATTACCCACCCATGAGCGCTTTCCAGGTGCAAGGTTTGATGGTGGAGGGCGCCAAAGTGCAGATTGAGGCCATGGCGGTTATTCCTGACTAACGCGGGTCATCAACGTTGCCGGTGTGGCTCCACACTCAAGCGCAGTTGTCGAGCCAGACTGGCGGCCTGCTCCGGCGTAGCGATATTGGCAAATCCCAATAGCAGCCCTTTTCCACAATCATGTTCGATGCTGCGTGCCGACAATGACGCTATGCCGAACTGGTGGTCACGGGCACGCTGCGCCATCAGTTGGTCGTCGTCTTCCGGAGCGAGCCTGGCCAGGAGATGCAATCCTGTCGCCGGGGCGCTGAACGTTGCTCGCCCGCCAAACTCTGCCGTGAGGCTGTCGATTACCAGGGTTCTTCGTTGTGAGTAAGCCGCTCGCATCTTGCGCAAGTGTCGGGCGAAATAACCATTTTGCATGAATTCGGCGACAACAGCCTGGCTCAACAATGGACAGCCATCGTTGAGTTGATGGCACGCATTTTCAAATACTGAAACCAGCTTTTTGGGAACGACGAGATAACCAAGCCTTAATGACGGACTCAGCACTTTGCTGAATGTACCCAGGTACAGCACCTTGCCATTCGCGTCCAGGCTGGACAGTGCCGGCAGCGGCCGCGCGTCATAGCAATATTCACTGTCATAGTCGTCTTCAATGATGTAGGCGTCGTTGTGAGTGGCCCATGCCAATAGTTCAAATCGCCGTTTAAGGGATAACGTGACGCCGAGCGGACTTTGATGTGCGGGTGTGACCAGTGCGAACTTCGCATGCAGGGCGCGGGCTTTTCCGTCCTCCACTCTGAGGCCCTCTTCGTCCACGCGTACGGGTACAAGTTTGGCGCCCATCTGCGTCAGCAAGTGACGGTTAGGCGGGAAACACGGATCTTCTATCCACACCTCGTCCTCGGGTTTTATCAGCGTGCGGCCTACCAGTCTGAGTGCGCCTTGATAGCCCGCCGTGATGAATACCTGCTCCGGCGAACAATCCACTCCCCTCGATAGTTGAAGGTAGGCGCATACGCTGTCTCTGAGCGGTTGATAGCCTGTCGGGGTTGGATAGTTGAGCATCCTGTTCTGCAGCCGCATTTGCCTGGCGCTCAAACTGGACCACAACTTGTGCGGGAACAGGTCCAGTGCCGGTAAACCCAACTGATAAAAGAGTGGGCTGTCTGGCACTGCCTTTTCATGCCGCGCGCCAGGGCCGGTACTCTTTATGAGTGGCTTTGAAGTTTGGGGGTGTCCCTGCTGGGGTTTTCTTATGGAGGGCGTTGTTGAAACGTAGGTGCCCGCCTGACCGCGGGCTTCCAGATATCCATCGCTCATGAGCATGTTGTAGGCAATTTCAACGGTGTTCCTTGACACGTTCAACTCGCTTGCCAGCGAACGTATGGAGGGAACTCGCTGCCCAGGTCTTAAAGTCTCCTGGTAAATGGATCGGGCGATTCTGGAATAAACTTGTCTATACAGGCTTGGTCTTTCCATGATCTGCCTTATTAACTCTGCCGATTGCCGCCCATGTCCGACCCGTTTCGGGCTCACAAAATCCGCGTGGGCACGGATGTCGAGCGATAACGAAACCCGTGAATTGTATCTTATTTTTACGATCTAAAGTGCGCAACTTCTGTTTTTTTATAACTTTATCGAATAATAATGACTCTTAAGGCGCATTATTCCCGCCGGTCGTCGCCTGTATTGAACCATTCATGCCGTCAGCAAGGCATTAGCGGGCAGAGAGCGAGCAAGCTCGCTCCTGTGCGGATAACGTCAGTGCAGCTTCAAGCGCGGCTCCGTGCCCCGCCCGATCTTGCTGCCCAGCATCAACATCGCTGTACGAAAGAACCCATACAGTGCCACCTGGTGCATGCGGTACAGAGACACATAGAACATGCGCGCCAGCCAGCCCTCCAGCATCACGCTGCCGGTCAGGTTGCCCATCAGGTTACCCACCGCCGAAAACCGCGACAGCGAGATCAGCGAACCGTAGTCGGTGTATGTGTAGTGGGGCAGATCCTTGCCTTCGATGCGCAGCTTCAACGATTTGGCCAGCAACGACGCCTGCTGGTGCGCTGCTTGCGCACGGGGCGGCACGTTGCGGTCGGTGCCCGGTTGCGGACAGGCGGCGCAGTCACCGAAGGCGAAGATGTTTTCATCGCGGGTGGTCTGCAAGGTTGGCAATACTTGCAACTGGTTGATGCGGTTGGTCTCCAGCCCATCAATCTCCTTGAGGAAGGCCGGTGCGCGAATGCCGGCTGCCCACACCTTGAGGCTTGCGGGAATCGCCTGGCCGCTGCTGGTGATCAATGCGTCAGCGGTCACTTCGCTCACCGCTGCATTGGTCAGCACCGTCACGCCGAGCTTCTCCAGGGTTTTATGCACAGGCGCGCCGATGCGTTCCGGCAGCGCCGGCAACACTCGCGGCCCTGCTTCGATCAGGGTGATGTGCATGTTTTCCGGTTTGATGCGGTCCAGGCCATAGGCGGCCAGTTCATGGGCGGCGTTATGCAGCTCGGCGGCCAGCTCCACTCCCGTGGCGCCGGCGCCAACGATGGCCACGCTGATCTGCTCAACGGCATCGGTCTGCCCGGCATGGGCGCGCAGGTAGTGATTGAGCAACTGCTGGTGGAAACGCTCGGCCTGTTTGCGAGTGTCGAGAAACAAACAGTGCTGCGCCGCGCCCTCGGTGCCGAAATCGTTGGTGGTGCTGCCCACTGCAATCACCAGGCTGTCATAGCCCAGCACCCGTGCCGGCACCAGTTCGCGACCTTCTTCGTCGAGGGTGGCAGCCAGCTGGATTTTCTTCTGCTCACGGTCCAGCCCGCTCATGCGGCCCAGTTGGAACTCGAAGTGATTCCATTTGGCCTGGGCGACGTAATTGAGTTCGTCCTCCGAAGAGTTCAGGGAGCCGGCAGCCACTTCATGCAGCAGCGGTTTCCAGATATGGGTCAGGTTGGTATCCACCAGTGTGACGCTGGCAGTACCGCGCTTGCCCAGAGTCTTACCCAGGCGGGTAGCCAACTCCAGGCCGCCGGCGCCGCCGCCGACGATGATAATACGATGGGTCATGGGGATATCTCGCAAGGCTAAAGGAAATCGGAGCCGTTACCCTCGCGAGCGCCAGGCAGCTCATAGCGTCAGGTAACTCAAAAAGGCGGCTGGGCATACGAGCCTCGTCTGGTAGACGTTGCAAACGGGCGCCACGTTACAGGCGCGGTCTCAGAGGCTGATGCCCACATCGAACACTATGCTGCGCCCCAGATTGTTGCGCAAGAAATCCGGGGCGTTCGGGTGGGCGAACAGTACGCGTGCAAACGTCGGCCCTACCAGCGACAGTGAGCGCCAGCCCTGGCGCAGGTATTCGGTAGGCGGAGGGAAATGGCTATTGAGGTCCAGCACTTCGCGCTTGAGGCTGGTGAACGCGACGATATCCAGTTCGCCCAGGTCCATGCCGCGCTCTTTATAGTTATGCGCTTTTTTGCGCAACGTTGGCGCCAGACGCAGCAGGAACTCATGGGCGGGAATGCGTCGTGGCTTGGCTTCGCGCCGCACCAATTGGCTGAGGGAAAACGCACTGCGCCTGCGCAGCAATTCATCGCGCCACTCATCGTTAAGACGGCGTCCCTCATCGAGCACGAAGAACACCTCGAAACTGGCGTCGCGAAACAGCACGTCCGGCGGTTCCTGCCCGGCGGCGTGAAACTCTTCGGCACGGAAGGGCACGTTCAGGCCTTGCAGCAGGCGCTGGCAGACCCAACGCTCACGCTCCCATTTGCGCGCATTGGACAGGAAAGCATTGGCTTGTTCGGCCGCCACGGTGAGCAGGCGCAAATAATCTGAGTCGTCCATGCCTGCAGCTTAGCGTTCAAACGATGACCGCAGGAAGTCCCACCTTTATACGACCTCAGTGTCGCGGCGTCAGATCCTCGGAGAACAGCTCGTCTTCGGCGTCCGGCGCCACCGGAATCTTGTGCTCTTCGGCAGCCCAGGCGCCCAGGTCGATGAGTTTGCAGCGGTCCGAGCAGAACGGCCGGTTGAGGTTGGTCGCATTCCATTCCACGGGGGCGCCGCAGGTTGGGCAGTCGACGGTCAAGGGTTGGCTCATGATCGGCCTCCACGCAAAGTAAGGTAAAAGTGGTGCAGTCGCTCGACCTCGGCGTGCAGCCAGGCGAGGTCCTGGTCATTGACCAGTACGTCATCGGCATGGTTCAGGCGGTCTTCGCGGCTGGATTGGGCCTTGAGAATCGCCTGCACCTGTTGCTCGCTGATGCCGTCGCGCTGCAGGGTACGCTGAATCTGCAGCGATTGCGGCACGTCGATCACCAGGATGCGCTGGGTCATGCTGTACTGCCCGGATTCGATCAGCAGCGGCGACACCAGGATGGCGTAGGGGGACTGCGCACGCGCCAGGTGGCTGCGGATTTCCTCGGCGATCAGCGGATGCAGCAGGGCTTCCAGCCACAGACGTTGTTCGGGAACCTCAAAGATCAGCGTGCGCAGCGCGGCACGGTCCAGCTTGCCGTCGGGCATCAACACGCCGTCACCAAAGTGTTCGGCGATGCGTGCCAGCGCCGGGCGGCCGGGCTCGACCACCCAGCGGGCGGCGTGGTCGGCGTCGACCAAATCGATGCCCAGGTCAATAAAGTGCTGGGCCGCCGCGCTTTTACCGCTGCCGATGCCGCCGGTGAGGCCGAGAATCCAGGGTGTTGCGACAGAAGAGGTCATCTGAAACCGACGAACTGCAAATAGAAGTCGGTTATTTGACCACCCCAGAGCAGCGCAATCCAGCCGGCAATTGCCAGATAGGGACCAAACGGTATCGGCGTGGAGGTTTGGGTCTTGTTCAGACGCATCAGGATCAGCCCCGTAATCACGCCCAGCAGCGATGAAAGCAACAGCGTCATTGGCAGGATTTGCCAGCCGCCCCAGGCACCGAGCAGCGCCAACAGCTTGAAGTCGCCGTAGCCCATGCCGTCCTTGCCGGTCATCAGCTTGAACAGCCAGAACACCGTCCACAGACTCATATAACCAAACACTGCGCCCCAGAACGCCTCGGGCAGTGGCACCAGCAGGTCGAAGCTGTTGCCGATCAGTCCCAGCCAGAGCAGGGGGAGCACCAACACATCCGGCAGCAATTGATGATCCACATCAATCAGGCTCATCGCCAGCAATCCCCAGCTCAACAGCATCACGGCGCCGGCCTGCCAACCGAAACCGAAATGCCACGCGACCACGGCCGAGACCACGGCGCATGCCAGCTCGGTAAGCGGATAGCGCGCACTGATCGGTTGATGGCAATGGGCGCAGCGTCCCCTGAGCATGAGGTAGCTGAGCAGTGGAATATTTTCCCAGGGCCGAATTGGCTGAGCGCATTGAGGGCAGCAGGAGTTCGGGTGCATCAGGTTGTACGGCGGCGCGGCGGGCTCCACGGGCAAGCCGAGCATCTCGCGGGCCTGCTCGCGCCAGTCCCGTTCGAGCATCTTTGGCAGGCGCCATACCAGCACATTGAGGAAACTGCCGACGACAAGGCCGAGCACCACCGCCAAGGTGACAAAAGCCCAGGGCTGCCCGATCAATAGCAGGTTCAAAAGGCCGTACCCAACTGGAACACCGGCAGGTACATGGCGATCACCAGCGCCCCGACGATGCCGCCCAGCACCACCATGATCAACGGCTCCATCAGACTGGTGAGGTTGTCCACCCGGTTATCCACGTCGGATTCGTAGTGGCTCGCGACCTTTTCGAGCATGTGCTCCAGGGTGCCGGATTCTTCGCCGATGGCGGTCATCTGGATCGCCATGCGCGGGAATAGCCCGCTGTTTGCCATGGACTGATGCAGTTGCATGCCCGTGGATACATCGTGACGCATATGCTCTATCGCCTGTTTGAACAGCTCATTGCCCACCGCGCCAGCCACGGACTCCAGGGCTTGCACCAACGGCACACCGGCCGCGAAGGTGGTTGAAAGCGTACGGGCGTAGCGGGCGACTGCGGATTTTTTCAGCAGTGTACCTGCCAGGGGCAGTTTCAACACACTGGCGTCCAGCCCATGACGAAAACCTGGTGAGGTGCGGCAGGCGTGGCGCAGCCCAACAACCCCCGCCGCCAGGCCCAGCGCGATGATCCACCAGGCTTGCTGCATGAACGCCGACAGCGCGATGACCTGCTGGGTAAAGCCAGGCAGCGTGCCGCCGACCCCGGCGAACAATTGCTCGAACTGTGGCACCACGTGGATCAGCAGCACGCTGCACACGACGCCGGCGACCACGATGACGGCGATGGGGTACGTCATCGCCTTTTTGACCCTGGCCTTGAGCTGCTCAGTCTTCTCCTGATGGATGGCCACGCGTTCCAGCAGGGTTTCCAGTGCGCCGGCCTGCTCGCCCGCCGCTATCAGATGACAGTACAAATCATCGAAGTGGCGCGGCTGTTTACGCAGCGCCTGCGTCAGGCTGTTACCGGCGGCAACCTGCTGTTTCAAACCTTTGACCAGCGCCTGCATCTGTCGATTCTCAAAGCCTTCGCTGATGATGTCGAAGGCTTGCAACAGCGCAATCCCGGCCTTGAGCAGCGTGGCCAACTGGCGGGTGAACAGCGCTATATCGGATGGTTTGATCGGCTGGGTGAGGCCTGGCAGCCCTGGGTGCTTTTTACGCACGCGGCCAGGGCTGATCCCCTGCTGGCGCAATTGCGCCTTGAGCAGCGCAGGGTTGTGCGCCGTGGTCTGCCCTGACACCCTGCGGCCTTTGCGATTGATGCCTTCCCAGTCGTACATCGTTGAAGCGTTGTTCATGTCACGGTTCCGCACACAGGTCGTTGAAGACCTACAGCTTAGTCAGGGGAATGACTCGGGCAGGCTCGCGCTGAGCGGCAAAATGTCAGAATGTGCGACGAAGGCGCGATTGAGCGCCTGCGCATGAGTACACTGGCGCCGTTGCAGACTGCGGGGCGCAGGACGCGCCTTGTCATGGTTCTATTCTGGAGAGTGAATGTGATACGTCAAAAAGGCTTTACCTTGATCGAATTGCTCATCGTCGTGGCAATTATCGGCATCCTGGCCACCATTGGCCTGCCCATGTACACCACGCACCAGGCCAAGGCCAAGTTCACGGCCGGGCTGGCTGAAATCAGCGCGTTGAAGGCCGGCTACGAAGATACCCTCAACCAGGGGACCGTACCCACCGTCGCCTTGATCGGCGGCACCAGCCCCACCGCCAACTGCAGAATCGACGTGACAGGCGATGTCGCCACCGGCATCGGCTCCATCAGTTGCGAAATACTCGACGCCCCGGCGCCAGTGCTGGGCAAGAGCATTACTCTCACGCGCAGTGCCACCGAAGGTTGGAAGTGCGTGACCACCGCCGAGGCGAAATACGTCGCCAAAGGGTGTGGCGTCACAGGGGCATAAAGCGTGTTGCTAACCCGCACTCAGCGCGACAGCCTGTTTCTGATCGCCATGGCGTGCCTGCTGGCGCTGGGCATCTGTGCGCCGTTCAGCGGGCACGACCTGCAAAGGGGCACGCAGATCTGCCTGGGGCTGTGCGCAGTGCTGTACGGGTTGTCGGTCTCTTCACCCGAGCCGCCGGTGAATCGGCATGCCGCTGCCGGCCTGGCACTGATTATGGTAGTGGGCCTGGTGTCGTCGGCGCTTGCGCATCAGCCCCTGTGGGCACTCACCGAAGTGGCGCTGTTCATCTGCAGTGGGGCGATTGCGCTGGCGGTCAACTCGCTCAGGCGCCACGGCGGTGAGTCGATCGATAGCGCGCTGATGTTGATAGTACTGATGTTGTGCGTGATCAAGTCAGTGCAGTACCTGTATGCGCTGATACTCGCGTTCGGCAGTGGTCAGCGCCTGCTCAACCTTGACCTGCTGCTGTCCGGGTTTTCCAACAAGCGCTTCTATGGTCAATTCCAGACGTTCACCCTGCCATTGCTCGCGCTGTCCCTGCTGATCCCCAAGGTCTCCCGCCCGGCCCGTGCGGCCGCGTTGGCGTTATTGTGTGTCTGGTGGTTGATTGCAATCAGCGGCGGCACCCGCGGTACATGGCTCGGCATGGCAGCCGCTGCGGCCGTGCTGATGTGGCTTGGCCCCTGGGGGCGGCGCTGGGTAGCCTGGCAATTGGCGGGCGTGTGCGGTGGGCTGTTGCTGTACGGTTGTTTGTTCATGCTGGTGGCGCACCATTTCGGCAACGAGATTGCCAGTGCCGCCGGTGACCGTCTCACTACGTCGCTGTCGGGACGTGGCCCGATCTGGTGGCAGGGCTGGCAGATGATTGCCGAACGCCCGTGGCTGGGCTTCGGGCCCATGCATTTTGCCGATGTGGCCAACCCCATTGCCGCCCACCCTCACCAGGCCATCTTGCAATGGGCCAGTGAATGGGGAGTGCCGTCGGCAGTGTGCGTGGCCATTCTCACAGGTTGGGGCGGCTGGGCCACTATTGGCCTGATCCGTGAGCGTGCCGTGCTTGCCACGCGTGCCGATCTTCTGCGTTTATGCCTGTTTGCGGCGCTGGTCGGTGCACTGACGCAGTCCATGGTCGATGGCGTGATCGTGATGCCCAACTCGCAGGTGTGGCTGGCGCTGGTGGTGGGCTGGCTGATGGCGCTGCATGTGCGGCGAGCCCCCGAGCCGGCTGCTGTGCCGCTGGCTGTTGGCGCATGGAAAGTAGCAACGGTGCTGGCAGTGGGGCTGTTGGTGTATGTGGTGATCCGCGACGTTCCGCATCTGGAGCAAGCCCGGCAAAGCTATCTGGGCGGGCGTGGTGATCATTTGCAGCCGCGCTTCTGGGCCCAGGGCGTGATTGCTCTGCCAAAGCCCTGAGGCAGCGGTTTTTAAACGTCCCGATAGTACTTGGCCGGTATGCCAAACCACACCTGATTATCGGGCACGTCCTTGCGCACCTGAGAGCACGCACCAATTTCGGCATTTTCCCCAATGGTCACAGACGGCATGATCACGACGCTGGCGCCGAAGCGTGAGCCTTTCTTGAGTGTGCCTACGCATTTTTCGTCATTTTTGGTCAGGTCGGGCGTATCAGTGACCACGAATGCATATTTCATCACCACATCATCTTCAACAATGGTGTTGGCGGAAAGTGTGCCTCGACTGCCCATTAATACGCGGTTGCCCAACCGACAGTTGTCTCGAATTTCACAGTAGGAGGTGAATGAGCAATCATCGCCAATCACTGCATTCCGTCCGATTTTCGTATAGGTGCCGATTTTTGTGTGTTTGCCGATTTTGGCGCCTTTGAGCACCATGGCATAGTCTTCGATCACAGTGCCTTCTTTGATTTCAACATCATCTTCAATGATGCAGAATCGGCCGATCACAACACCGTCGCCTATTACTGCCTTGTCTGAAACGATTGAGTAATTGTTCATTTCGATACTTTTAGTTTTTCAATGATTTTGGGACACCTGACAGATCGTCAGTTGCCGACTTCACCGTTTTGGCTGGCGTACCCATTACTAAAAGTCCGGGCTTGTCGATGTGTTTCACCACTACCGCTCCGGCGCCAACCACCGTGCGCTCGGCTATGCGCGTCTGTGGTCTTACGATAGCACCCGAGCCAAGAAAGCACTGATTTCCGAGCGTGACGTTGCCGGCAATCGATACGTTATTGGCAAAGTGGCACTCGTCGCCGATCAGTGAGCCATGACCAATTTTGCTGCCGTGTGCGATGACGCACCCCTGACCAATGGTGGTTGTCTCGTTGACCGAGCCACGCACCACGGTCACATCCGTGCCGAGGAAGACGCCTTCCATGATTCGGGTGTAGCCGATCTGCGGCTGAATCACTCTTTGGCGCGTGGCCGGATCCCAGATCCAGGCCGCTCCCGTTGCGCCGACAGTGGAGTGCGATTCAATCGTGACATTTTCTTCGATGGTGCTTCCGCGCATCACGGTCACGTGGGAGTGAAGGTTCGCACCTGCCTTCACAACACAGTCCTCCAGTACACAGAAAGGTCCTATGTAAGCCGCAGGGTCGACTTCGCAATCCTCCCCAATAACGGCGGTAGGGTGGATGCCCTGACGTTTTTTACGGTCTGCCACCATGGCTTCCATCAGGCGATAAAACACAAGCTGTGGATGATCGACCTGGAGTATCACATTGCCTTCCCCGCACGCATCGGCTTCTTCGCGCAGGACAATGGAATGGGTTATGTGCGGCGGATGACCAATGCCTGGCGATAAAAAGTAAATCCCGCCTGGCTCAACCTGACGCAGGCTCTTGAATGCAAAGGCGCTTTGCGCATCTGTGCCGTGGCAGACAAAGGCAACACCCATTTGCCGGAGCTGGTGCTGGACCTGCGCAAGTGAGAAGGTCTTCGGGGCGGCGGGCAAATGCATTCTCCACGTAGGAATCTTGGTTCGATCGTCACTCATGAAACATCAGGTAGTCAACGAACGAATGAGGTTTCGCCAGTCACATTCTGAGGGTGGCGATCTTTCGGCAGAGTGCCTATTATCGATCAGCGTGTCGGGCTGAGCGCCCGACGCGCGAACGGTTTCAACAGCAACACTGTTTTCAGCTGATCCCAGAATGGTTTCTGAAGGCCAGACGAGCAGGTATTGATGCCCGCTCTTTTGTATCTGCGCAACCTTGATGACCCAGATGCATTTCCATTCCCAGATCTGAGAGAACATCATGACCACGACTGAAGTGACCCAGGAAGCCCGGCACGAAGAGGCCCTCAAAAAATACCTTGAGGACACGCCGCAGCTCAAAGAAGAGATCAAGGACCTGAGCGCTGATGATCAGCGCGACCAGATCCAGTGGGCATTCGAGGATGAGGCCGAGAGCCAGAGTCTCCAGCCCTGGGAACTGACCCTCAAGTACACCTCGACATCTGAAGAGTTCGAGACCGCACGCCTGGCTTTGCACAAAGAGGCGGCCGAAGTGCTGGGTGTCGAATGGGACGAGTACTGCGAGATGAACAACCTGGTCGTCTGAACGCGAACCTGCGCAGGAGCGGGCTTGCTCGCTCCTGCATCAAACCGGCGTCAGATACTCAGTCGCATCGACAAATCCACTGCCTTCACATCCTTGGTCATCGCACCAATCGAAATGTAGTCCACTCCGGTTTCGGCGATGGGCAGCAAGGTGCTTTCGTTGATCCCGCCGCTGGCTTCCAGCCTGGCCTTGCCGCCGTTCAGGCGCACCGCTTCACGCATGTCGTCCAGGCTCAATTCATCGAGCATGATGATGTCGGCTCCCGCGTCGAGAGCTTCGCGCAGTTCATCCAGACTTTCCACTTCGATTTCCACCGGCTTGCCCGGCGCGATTCTGTGCGCGGCGGTAACCGCCTGGGCAATGCCGCCGCACGCCGCGATGTGGTTTTCCTTGATCAGGAAGGCGTCGTACAAACCGATGCGGTGGTTATGACAGCCGCCGCAGGTCACCGCGTATTTCTGCGCCAGGCGCAGGCCCGGCAGGGTTTTGCGCGTGTCGAGCAACTTGACCTGGGTGCTGGCGACGAAGTCCGCCAGGTACTGGGCACGCGTGGCAACGCCTGACAGCAGTTGCAGAAAATTCAACGCGCACCGTTCACCGCTGAGCAGCGAGCGGGCCGGACCCTCCAGGTGGAACAGCGCCTGATTGGGACTGACGCGCTCGCCGTCGGCCACCTGCCAATGCACGGCGACTCGCGGGTCCAGTTGGCGAAATACGGCATCCACCCAGGCTGTGCCACTGATAACCGCCGCGTCGCGGGTGATGATCGTGGCTTTGGCCAACCGTTCAGCCGGGATCAACTGCGCGGTGATGTCGCCACTGCCAATGTCTTCCAGCAGTGCGCGGCGCACGTTGGCTTCGATTTCGGCGGTGAGGTCGGCAAGACGGAGATTCGGCATAACAGGCTCCACAAACAATGTGCGCCGATTATAGGGGCACTGCGTGGCCGAACCCACCGCCGCCTGCTCTTTTGCCGGTGAATCTCAGAGTTTGCTGGCGTAACGCCCCCTATTTGCAAGATAATCCCGCGCCTTGCAATTGGCGTCATAGCTTTGACGTCCCGGTGATAATCGGATATCGGCGGTGCCCGCCTGATCGTCCTACCCCCTTACACCGCCGTTTCAGGAGGCCAGGATGCACAATGACGGAAAGGTGGTGCCCATCAACAGGGCACAGGCTACGCCATCGCCGCTCGCGCGCCTGCCGGTGGTGTTGCTGCAGGTTCGCGACAAGGCTGCCCAACAGTTGCAACGCGGCTTGCAGGAGCTGTTTGATAACGCCGACGACACCTTGTTCGAAATGGCCGACAAGGCCCGCAGTAACGCCGATCACCATATCTTTTTTGAGGCCATGCGCGACCTGCGGCTCAAGCGCAAGAATTTCGAACGCGTCTTCATGGCGCAGCTGTTCCAGGCCTTTGCCCATCTTGGCCAGGTGGGCTGCGGTGATCCAAGAATGGTGCCGGTGGTGTCCTACGAGTCGCTGCCAGGGACCACTGGCGATGCCCGCGAAAAAGCCGTGGCGCTCGACGCGATGCTCGGTCGGGTGCGGCACCGTGATGGACTGGCCCTCGGGCAGTTGACCGCGCGTCTGAACGCAGTGCTCGGTACGCAGTTGGCCGAGCGCGAGAACCCTTTGGGCCCGGCCCTGTTGTGCGAGTTCTTCCTGCGCGCCGGGCGCAGTCTCGGCGTGGAAATCCGCGTCAAGCTGATCATGCTCAAGCTGTTTGAAAAATACGTGCTCAGCGACGCCGACCTGTTGTACGGCGAGGCCAATCAGTTGCTGGTGGCGACCGGTGTTTTACCCGAACTCAATAGTGTGCCTTCCCGTCGTCGTGCTGGATGCGTGGCGAGTGAGCCTGCCCCCCCAGGCAGCTTGCCAGGAACCGACCAGGCTCTGGATGAAAGCGGCCAGCAGGACTTCGCTGCGCTGCAGCAGTTGCTCGCGGCCGTACGCGGCAGTGTGGCGCCCACCCTGGAAGCCAGCGCCGAACCTCAGCCGATAGCCACCCGCGACCTGCTGCGCCTGCTTTCCCATCTGCAGCAATACGTCCCGGAGCCACAGGCCGAGGATGATTTCGACCTGCGTAATCAGCTTGAGCAACTGTTGACCCGCTTCAGCGTCAAGAGTGGCAAGTCCCGCGTGGTGGAGGGCGCCGACGAAGACGTGATCAACCTGGTCGCCCTGCTGTTCGAATTCATGCTCAATGACCCTGCGGTGCCTGAAGCCTTCAAGGCGTTGATTGCGCGCTTGCAGATCCCAATGCTGAAGGTGGCGTTGCTGGACAAGCGTCTTTTCAGTTGCGCCAGTCATCCCGCGCGGCAGTTGCTCAATGAAATAGCCGCCTCGGCCCTGGGCTGGAACCCGTGCGAGGATTATCTGCGCGACAGCTTGTACCTGCGCATCGAACAGGCCGTGCAGTGCCTGCTCAATGAATACGTCGACGACCCGGCGATTTTTTCCCGGTTGCTGACGCAGTTCAGCACGTTGCGCGCCGAGGAGCAGCGGCGCCGCGAGTTGATCGAGCAACACACCCACGACGCTGAAGACGGGCGTATTCGTGCCGATGCTGCACGCCAGCGTGTGGCTGACGTGCTCAACCGCCGGCTGATGGGCAAGGTGTTGCCGCAGGCCGTGGTGCAGTTTCTGCAACAGGCCTGGAGCCAGGTGTTGTTATTGGCCAGCCTCAACCATGGTGAGCAGTCGGTGCAGTGGCAGGCGGGGCTGCGCACCATGGACGAGTTGATCTGCAGCGTCAGCCTTCAGCAAGACACCGAGGCCGGTCGGCATCTGGTGGAGCACTTGCCGGGGTTGCTCAAGGCATTGCGGGACGGCTTGACCAGCGCAGCGTTCGATCCGTTCAGCACGCGCGATTTCTTTGTGCGCCTGCAGGCGTTGCATCTACCACCGGCCGAGGGTGTCGAGGCACTGATCGAGGTGCGTGAGCCGCTTGTGCTCGGCCCCGGTGCCGTCGATGCCACCGAAGGCCTGCCGGCGGACGACCCTGATCTGCTCAAGGCGTTGCAACTGCGGATCGGAGGCTGGATCGAATGGCAGGACGAGCGGCCAGCCCCCGTGCGCTGCAAGCTGCTGGCGATCATGGCACCTGCCGGCAGCTACGTGTTCGTCAACCGCTCGGGGCTCAAGGTCATGGAGAAAAGCGTCGGCCAACTGGCGTTGGCATTCAAGCATGACGCTCTGCGCCTGCTGGATGATGGCCCGCTGTTTGAGCGTGCATTGACTGCGGTGACCGGCAAACTGCGCCAACTCAATCGCGGCAAGTGATCGCAACGGCGGGGTGGAACGCGGCATACTGGTCACACTTAGTCACGTTCAAGGATCCTGCATGCAACTGGACCCCGTCAGTGGTTGGTGCCAGGGCATTCGTCACTGCCCTTCGCCCAACTTCAACGAGCGCCCCTCAGGCGAAATCTCACTGTTGGTGGTGCATAACATCAGTTTGCCGCCGGCGCAGTTCGGCACCGGCAAGGTGCAGGAGTTTTTTCAGAATCGCCTGGATGTCACGGAACATGCCTACTTTGAAGGGATTGCCGACCTACGGGTGTCTGCGCATTTTCTGATTGAGCGTGACGGCGCGGTGACGCAGTTTGTGTCCTGCCTCGACCGGGCCTGGCATGCCGGTGTCTCATGCTTTGAGGGGCGTGAGACGTGCAATGACTTTTCCCTGGGCATCGAGCTGGAAGGCACGGACGACCTGCCGTACACCGATGCCCAGTACGCATCGCTGATCAGGCTGACGCGCCAGTTGCTGGCGGCTTACACGGGCATCACCTCTCAACGTATCCGGGGTCACAGCGATATCGCGCCGGGACGCAAGACCGACCCCGGTCCGGCTTTTGATTGGGCGCGCTTTCGCAGCGCCCTGCAGCAAGGAGAACGCACACAATGAGTTTCCTGGTGTTGGTACTGGCGGTATGGATCGAGAAATTCTCGGCCCTGCGTCAGCGGTTGCAGCGCGATGGTGGCTGGCTGCGTGAGCTGGCCAGGCTGGAAGCGAACCCGCGCCTGGGCAAGCAGCCCTGGCTGGTTCTGGTCGTGCTGGTGCTGTTGCCGGTCGCGTTGCTGGCGTTGCTGTTGCTGGTTCTGGAACCAGTGGCATACGGCCTGCTGGCACTGCCGGTGCACTTGCTGGTGCTGATTTACAGCCTCGGGCGTGGCGATCTGCTGGCGGCGCTCGGCCCGTTCCGTGACGCCTGGCGGCGCGGCGATTTGCAGGCCGCCGAACATGTGGCCGAACGTGATTTGAACGTGGGTGCCGACAGTGGCGAGCAGTTGCTGGAGCGCGTCCAGGGCCACCTGCTGTGGCAGGCGTACCAGAGTTTTTTTGCGGTGATTTTCTGGTATTTCCTGCTGGGCCCGGTCGCAGCCCTGGCGTATCGCCTGCTGGCCCTGGCCAGTGAGCACAGCCAGAACCCCCAGGTCGCCGAGCGTGCCGGGCAACTGCGGCATGCGTTTGACTGGGTGCCGGTACGCCTGCTGGCCGCGAGTTTTGCCCTGGTGGGCAACTTCGTCGCGGTTGGCCGGGTGATGCTTCACGAATTGCTGAGCTGGGACATCAGCGCCGCACAGCTGGTGGAAAAAGTCGGCCTGGTCGCCGCCGAAATCCCGCCGCCAGCCGTGGGTGCAGAAGGCATCAACAGCCTCGATCGCCTGTGGGAATTGCTGCTGCGCGCCGCCGTGCTGTGGTATGCCGGCTTCGCCATCTGGACCGTGTTGCCTTGATCAAGCGCCTCTTTTGGTGGGGCATGAGCTGATTCAGTCAACCACAGAGGCTCTGTTTGCTGCGTGGCAGAGCCAGGTCGAAAGCTTGGCGGCGCTTTCCATATTTTGTAGGTGAGAGAAGGTTGTAAGCAGTTTCGTCCGGCGTTGTGGTTTATATCCTGATTTCCCCGCGTGGCGCTTTTGGCGACGAGGATGAGTGAGAATTTATATCATTCACTCACGTTCCAATGGAGGCACGACGATGACCGCTGCAATCGGCATCAAGGGGCACTGCGCCCATTGCGACATCACCTTTGAACTCAAGCCCTGGCAAATGAATGCCATCGCCATCCAGGAGCCCTTCGACTGCCCTTACTGTCAGCGCATCCTGCAGTTGAGTTGCCCCAGGCAGTTGCGCCGGTTCAAGGCCCTGGACCACTGGGCGCTGGTGCGGCCGGGCATGATTGTGCTGACCTGTGCCACGCTGATCGCGGCGCTGGTGGCGCAGTGGGTCGGGTTCATCCGCTTCACTGAACAACTGAACCTGTCGTTGGGCGTGGTGCTGGTGCATTTTCTGGTGTTGCGTTATGTCCGTCACCAGCAGCGGATGATCCTGGAGCTGCAAGTGGTCAGCCCGGCCCACGTGCTACCAATTGAACAGCTCGCGCGCATTGCGTGTGCTCGTCTCAGCCAGCACTAGGGGGCTGATGCCCATGCGTTCGGCCAGGGCCGCGCAGATGGCGGGCAAGTGCTGCGGGCTGTTGCGCTGGCCTGGGTACATGGCCGGCGGCATGTCCGGCGAATCCGTCTCCAGCACCACGGCCTCCAGTGGCAGTTGCGCAAGCACCCGATGCATGCGCAGGGCCTGGGGCCAGGTGGCTGCGCCGCCCAGGCCCAGTTTGAAGCCCAGCCTGATGTATTCGCGGGCTTCTTCCAGGCTGCCGGCAAACGCGTGGATGATGCCGCCCCTCGAGAGGCGGATGCGTTTGAGCGTGGCGATGACGGCAGCATGACTGCGGCGCACATGTACCAGCGCTGGCAACTGAAAGTCCACCGCCAACTTCAACTGGGCTTCGAACAGTGGTTGCTGGCGCTCACGGTCCAGCGTCTGAAGAAAGTAATCGAGACCAATCTCGCCCACGGCGCACAGTTGCCGATGGCCTTGCAGGCGCGTCAGCCAGTCACCGAGTTCAGTCAGGTCGGCGGTGCGATGTTGCTCGAGGTACACCGGGTGCAGCCCAAAAGCCGCGAACAGGCCGGCATCGGTCTGCACCATATCCCACACACGCTGCCAGTTCTGCTGATACACCCCGAGCACCACCATGCGCTGCACGCCGAGCTGTCGGCTATGCGCAAGGACGTCACGGCGGTCGCTGTCGAAGTCCGGAAAGTCGAGGTGGGTGTGGGTGTCGATCAGCTCCACGCTCAGGCCTCGATAATGCGCTGCTTGAAGGTGCGGCCAATGGCGTGCACGCCGGGCTGGTAATGTTCCGCTTCAATGGCGGCCAGGGCCAGGCGCAGTGCCGCGTCGGCAATCAACTGATGTTGCTGGGCCATGGCGTTGACCGGCAGCGGCAGGAAGTCCAGCAGTTGCGTGTCACCGAAGGTGCCCAGGCGCAGCGGTTGCGACTTGAGCGGATAATCGTGCAGCGCATCGAACACGCCTTGCAGCAGCACGTAGGACGTCGTCACCAGCGCGTCAGGCAAATGCCCCAGGCGTTGCAGTAATTGCTCCATCAACTGTCGGCCGCATTCACGGCTGAAGGCCTCGCCCTGTTCGATGATCACGTCGCCGGTAAAGCCTTGCAGCGCTTGGTGAAAACCTGCGGCGCGTTCCTGGCTGATGCTCAGCTCGGGCCGCGCGCCGATCAGCGCGATTTGACCGGGCAGCGGTCGCAGCAGGCTGCTGGTCAATTGCTGGCACGCCTGGCGGTCGTCGCTGACCACCGAACAGAACTGCTCGGCCTCCATCACCCGGTCGATGGCAATCACCGGCAGGCCCTTGGCTTGCAGCTCGCGGTAACTGTCATCGCTGGCCGGCAGGCAACTGGCGACGAACAGCGCGTCGCAGCGCCGCGCACGGAACAGTTGCAGCAACTGGCGCTCGCTGTCGGCGTCATCGTCTGAGCTGGCGATCAGTAACTGATAGCCACGCGCCCGCGCGCCTTGCTCCAGCAGCTTGGCGATGCGTGCGTAACTGGGGTTTTCCAGGTCCGGCAGGATAAAGCCCAAGGTGCGCGTGTGCCGGCTGCGCAACCCGGCGGCCTGAGGGTTAGGAGTAAAGCCATGGGCCTCGACCACGGCACGCACCCGCTCGACCGTCGCACTGCTGATGCGCTGCTGTGTGGCCTTGCCGTTGATGACGTAGCTGGCGGTGGTCACGGAAACACCGGCCAGGCGTGCGATATCGCTGAGTTTCAAAGCGGGATTTCCTTGTTTTTTGGCGCTTGCCCCGACATTTTGTCCAATCGTAACCGATTCCGGCATGCGACCAATGTCCAAGCTCAAGTGCCGAGTGGTCCTTCAAGCTTGCGCAATTAACGCGTAATCTGCCATAAATTCTAGATTAAACGTTTCAGCCAGCGTATTTTTACGACGTTCGCGACTGACTGGCTACTGCCAATTGACCATCAGCCGTTTGGTTCATAAACACGCTTACACTGTTTTATTCAAAACAATACCTAGTGCGTTGCGCGCACTAACTAGGAGATCGGCATGCTTGAGCTCACTGTAGAGCAGATATCCATGGGCCAGGTGGCTGTGGATAAATCTGCTGCCTTGCAACTGCTCGCTGACACACTGGTGACCGACGGCCTGGTCGCCGAGGGCTACCTCAGTGGCCTGCAAGCCCGTGAAGCCCAAGGCTCGACCTTCCTTGGTCAGGGCATCGCCATTCCCCACGGCACCCCGGAAACCCGCGACCAGGTATTTTCCACCGGCGTGCGCCTGCTTCAGTTCCCCGAAGGGGTGGATTGGGGCGACGGCCAGATCGTCTACCTGGCGATCGGCATCGCCGCCAAGTCCGATGAACACCTGCGCCTGCTGCAACTCTTGACCCGCGCCCTCGGTGAAACCGACCTGGGCCAGGCGCTGCGCCGCGCCGAAAGCGCCGAAGCGCTGTTGAAACTGTTGCAAGGCGCGCCACAGGAACTGGCGCTGGACGCCCAGATGATCAGCCTGGGTGTGTCCGCCGATGATTTTGAAGAACTCGTATGGCGCGGTGCCCGGCTGCTGCGCCAGGCCGACTGCGTGAGCAATGGTTTCGCCGCGGTGCTGCAGCAGGTCGAGGCGCTGCCCCTGGGCGATGGCCTGTGGTGGCTGCACAGCGAGCAAACGGTGAAGCGTCCGGGCCTGGCCTTCGTCACCCCGGACAAACCCATGCGCTACCTCGGCCAGCCCCTCAATGGCCTGTTCTGCCTGGCGAGCCTGGGCGAAGCGCATCAGGCCTTGCTCGAACGCCTGTGCGCCTTGTTGATCGAAGGACGCGGCCAGGAATTGGGGCGCGCCACCAGCAGTCGCGCGGTGCTCGAAGTGCTCGGCGGCGAACTGCCGCCAGACTGGCCCAGTGCGCGCATCACCCTGGCCAACGCCCACGGCCTGCATGCGCGCCCGGCGAAGATTCTCGCGCAATTGGCGAAAAGCTTTGACGGCGATATTCGCCTGCGCATTGTCGATGGGGCCGTGGGCGCCGTGTCGGCAAAAAGCTTGAGCAAGCTGCTCAGCCTCGGCGCTCGTCGCGGCCAGGTGCTGGAATTTGTCGCCGAACCAGGCATTGCCGGCGCCGCGTTGCCGGCCTTGCTGGCCGCCGTCGAGCAGGGCCTTGGCGAAGACGTCGAACCGCTGCCGACCGTGAGCGCCGAGCCCGCAATGGTCGATATCGAGCCGGTGATCAGCGCACCTGTTGCCGGCAGTCAGAGCCAGGCCATCGCCGCCGCGCCGGGCATCGCCATCGGTCCTGCGCATATTCAGGTGCAACAGGTGTTTGATTACCCGTTGCGCGGCGAGTCCTGCGCCATCGAGCGCCAGCGCCTGCAGGACGCGCTGGCCGATGTGCGCAGCGATATTCAGGGCCTGATCGAGCGCAGCCAGGCCAAGGCGATTCGCGAGATTTTTATCACCCACCAGGAAATGCTCGACGACCCGGAACTCACCGACGACGTCGACACCCGCCTCAAGCAGGGCGAAAGCGCGCAGGCGGCGTGGATGAGCGTGATCGAAAGCGCCGCCAAACAGCAGGAGTCGCTGCAGGACGCCTTGCTCGCCGAGCGCGCCGCCGACCTGCGTGACATCGGCCGCCGTGTGCTGGCGCAACTGTGCGGCGTCGAAAGCGCCCAGGAGCCGAGCGAGCCTTACATTCTGGTGATGGACGAGGTCGGCCCTTCGGACGTCGCACGTCTGGACCCGACTCGCGTGGCCGGGATCCTCACCGCCCGTGGCGGCGCCACGGCCCACAGCGCCATCGTCGCCCGTGCGCTCGGGATTCCCGCGTTGGTCGGCGCCGGGCCGGCCGTGTTGCTGCTGGCTGCCGGTACGCCGTTGCTGCTTGATGGCCAGCGCGGTCGCCTGCATGTCGACCCCGATGCCGCCACGCTGCAGCGTGCCACCGTGGAGCGCGACACCCGCGAGCAACGCCTGCAAGCCGCCTCGGCCCAGCGCCACGAGCCGGCCTGCACCCGCGACGGTCATTCGGTGGAAGTGTTCGCCAATATCGGCGAAAGCGCCGGCGTGGCCAGCGCGGTGGAGCAGGGCGCCGAAGGCATCGGCCTGCTGCGCACCGAGCTGATTTTCATGGCCCACTCCCAGGCTCCGGACGAAGCCACCCAGGAAGCCGAATACCGCCGCGTGCTGGATGGCCTCGACGGCCGCCCGCTGGTGGTGCGCACCCTGGATGTGGGCGGCGATAAACCGCTGCCGTATTGGCCCATTGCCCAGGAAGAAAACCCCTTCCTCGGCGTGCGCGGCATCCGTCTGACCCTGCAACGCCCGCAGATCATGGAAGCGCAACTGCGCGCCCTGTTGCGTTCGGCGGACAACCGCCCGCTGCGCATCATGTTCCCCATGGTTGGCAGCGTCGATGAGTGGCGCGCGGCCCGCGACATGACCGAGCGCCTGCGCCTGGAAATCCCGGTGGCCGACTTGCAGTTGGGCATCATGATCGAAGTACCGTCGGCCGCGCTGCTGGCACCGGTACTCGCCAAAGAAGTCGACTTCTTCAGCGTCGGCACCAACGACCTCACCCAGTACACCCTGGCCATCGACCGTGGCCACCCGACGTTGTCCGCCCAGGCCGATGGTCTGCACCCGGCCGTTTTGCAACTGATCGACATCACCGTGCGCGCGGCCCATGCCCATGGCAAATGGGTGGGTGTGTGCGGCGAGCTGGCCGCCGACCCGTTGGCCGTGCCGGTACTGGTGGGCCTGGGAGTGGACGAGTTGAGCGTGTCGGCCCGCAGCATTCCTGAAGTGAAAGCGCGGGTGCGTGAATTCAGCCTGAGCGAGGCCCAGAGCCTGGCGCAAAAAGCACTGGCGGTGGGTTCGCCCGCCGAAGTGCGAGCCCTTGTGGAGGCCGTGTAAATGGCGAAGATTTTGACCCTGACGCTGAACCCGGCGTTGGACCTCACGGTACGCCTGCCGCGCCTGGCACCGGGCGAAGTCAACCGCAGCGAAAACATGCTCACCCATGCGGCGGGCAAGGGCGTGAACGTTGCCCAGGTGCTCGCCGACCTGGGGCATCAATTGAGCGTGAGCGGCTTTCTCGGCGACGCCAACCCCCAGGCCTTCGATGCGCTGATCGCCCACCGTGGCTTCGGCGACGCATTCGTGCGCGTGCCGGGCGAAACCCGCAGCAATATCAAGATTGCCGAACACGATGGCCGCGTCACCGACATCAATGCCCCGGGCCCGCTGGTGAGTGAGCAGGCGCAAGCGCAATTGCTCGAGCTGCTCGCAGAGATCGGCCCCCGGTTCGACGCGGTGGTGGTCGCCGGCAGCTTGCCGCGCGGCGTCAGCCCGCAGTGGTTTCAGGCCTTGCTGGAAACGCTCAAGGCGCAAGGCTTGAAAGTCGCTCTGGACACCAGCGGCGAAGCCCTGCGCGCAGGGCTCCAGGCCGGGCCATGGCTGGTCAAACCCAATACCGAAGAGCTGGCCGAAGCGCTGGGCAATGCCCCGGATGCCATCAGCCGTCTGCATCAGCTGGGCGTGCAACATGTGGTGGTTTCCGACGGTGCTGCGGGCGTGAGCTGGTACAGCCCCGGCGCAACCCTGCACGCCACGCCGCCCAACGTAACGGTGGCCAGTACCGTGGGCGCCGGCGATTCGCTGCTGGCCGGAATGCTCCACGGCCTGCTCAGTGGCGATACGCCGGAGCAAACCCTGGGCCGCGCCACGGCGATTGCCGCGATGGCGGTGACGCAGGTCGGTTTCGGCATCGGCGACCACGCACAGCTGGACATTTTGCAGAGCGGCGTCCAAGTGCGCGCGCTGACAGAACAATAAGAGGGTTTGTCATGAAATTAGCCATCGTTACCGCCTGCCCGAACGGCATGGTCACCAGTGTGCTGTGCGCCCGCTTGCTGGACGCCGCCGCGCAGCGCCAGGGGTGGAGCACCAGCGTCGAAGTGATCGATGTGCAGCACCCTGAACGTCAGTTGTCCGAAGCGACCCTCAACGATGCCGAGTGGGTGTTGCTGGTCAGCAGCACGCCGGTGGACATGCAACGGTTCATCGGCAAGCGCGTGTTCCAGAGCACGCCGGCCCAGGCGCTGGCCGATGTCGAGGCGGTATTGCGCCGTGGGGCCGAAGAGGCTCAGGTGTACGTCGCCACGCAGGAGGCGGCCAGTCAGGCGCCGCGTATCGTCGCGATCACCGCCTGCCCTACGGGCGTGGCGCACACCTTCATGGCCGCCGAAGCCTTGCAGCAGACGGCCAAGCGCCTTGGGTACGACCTGCAGGTGGAGACCCAGGGCTCGGTCGGCGCACGGACACCTTTGAGCCCGCAGGCCATCGCCGAGGCCGACGTAGTGTTGCTGGCGGCCGATATCGAAGTCGCCACCGAGCGCTTCGCCGGCAAGAAGATCTATCGCTGCGGCACCGGCATCGCCCTCAAGCAATCGGAAGCGACCCTCAACAAGGCGCTGGCCGAAGGTGCGGTGGAAAGCGCCGCCAGCGGCGCGGTGGCCAGGCAGGAAAAAACCGGGGTCTACAAGCACCTGCTCACCGGGGTGTCGTTCATGTTGCCGATGGTGGTGGCGGGCGGCTTGTTGATCGCGTTGTCCTTTGTGTTCGGCATCCATGCCTTCGAAGAAAAGGGCACCCTGGCGGCGGCCCTCAAGAGCGTCGGCGACCAGGCTTTCATGCTGATGGTGCCGTTGCTCGCAGGCTATATCGCCTACTCGATTGCCGACCGTCCCGGCATCGCGCCCGGCATGATCGGCGGCCTGTTGGCCGGCACGCTGGGGGCGGGATTCATCGGTGGGATTTTCGCCGGTTTCCTCGCCGGTTACTGCGTCAAGCTGATCACCCGCGCGGTGAAGTTGCCCCAGAGCCTGGAAGCGCTCAAGCCGATCCTGATCATTCCGCTGCTGGCCAGTCTGTTCACCGGTCTGGCGATGATTTACCTGGTGGGCCCGCCCGTGGCGCGGCTGCTGACCGGCCTCACGGACTTTCTCAGCACCATGGGCACCACCAACGCCGTGCTGCTCGGCATCCTGCTGGGCGGCATGATGTGCGTCGACCTGGGCGGCCCGATCAACAAGGCCGCGTATGCGTTCTCGGTCGGCCTGCTGGCGGCCTCCAGCGGTGCGCCGATGGCCGCGACCATGGCCGCCGGTATGGTGCCACCGATTGGCATGGGCATCGCCACCTTCCTGGCGCGGCGCAAGTTTGCCCAGACCGAGCGCGAGGCCGGCAAAGCGGCGATGATTCTGGGCATGTGCTTCATCTCTGAGGGCGCGATTCCCTTCGCGGCCAAGGACCCGCTGCGGGTGATCCCGGCCAGCATCGCCGGCGGCGCGTTGACCGGTGCGCTGTCGATGTACTTCGGCTGCAAACTGGCCGCGCCCCATGGCGGATTGTTTGTGCTGATCATTCCGAATGCGATGAATCACGCGTTGCTGTATTTGCTGGCGATTGTGGCCGGCAGTGTGGTGACCGGTGTCGTGTATGCGCTGATCAAACGCCCGGAGGCGGTAGAGCTGGCAGTCGCGCCCGCCTAGAAGATTCGGCAGGGAAGCTTTATGTGGGAGGGGGCTTGCTCCCGATAGCGGTCTATCAGTCGATGAATATCTGACTGACCCACCGCGATCGGGAGCAAGCCCCCTCCCACATTCAGCGCGTTATTGGCTGTAAGGTCGGTGTCATATCGGCATGGTTTAGTGGCCTCTTTGCTACCCAGAGGGCACCCGCATGAGCCACTTCGATCTCGGCCGTCGCCGCGTGATGCAAGTCGTCGGCGCCGGCCTGTTGTTGCCTGGCCTGGCCCCGGCCGTGATCGCGTCGGTCAAGGACCGGCCGCAGCTCACCGAGGGTGTGCAGTCCGGCGACCTGCTGGGCGACCGCGCGATGGTCTGGAGCCGCAGCGACCGCCCTGCGCGCATGGTGGTGGAGTGGGACACCCGCAGCGTGTTCAGCAACCCGCGCCGGTTTGTCTCGGCGCTGGCCGACAGCCGCAACGACTTCACCGCCCGCGTCGAACTCACCGGCCTGCCGGTCGACCAGGCGATTTTCTACCGCGTGCATTTCGAGGACGCCCAGAGCGGCGTCGCCAGCGAACCGTGGTTCGGCCACCTGCGCAGCGTGCCGCAACAACGCCGCGACATTCGCTTTGTGTGGAGCGGCGACACGGTCGGCCAAGGCTTCGGCATCAACCCGGACATCGGCGGCATGCGCATCTACGAGGCCATGCGCCTGCGCCTGCCGGACTTCTTTATCCACAGCGGCGACACCATCTATGCCGACGGCCCGGTGCCGGCGCAACTGCCCACCGAAGGCGGCCGCATCTGGCGCAACCTCACCACCGAGTCCAAGAGCAAGGTCGCCGAAAGCCTCGACGACTATCGCGGCAATTATCGCTACAACCTGCTGGACGAAAACGTGCGGCGCTTTAACGCCGAGGTGCCGCAGATCTGGCAGTGGGACGACCACGAAGTGGTGAACAACTGGTCGCCCGGCAAGCAGCTCGACGAGCGTTACAAGGTCAAGGACATCAACACCCTGGTCGGCCGTGCACGCCAGGCCTGGCTGGAATATTCGCCGATGCGCAGGCAGGGCGCCGATGCCGGCGGGCGGATTTATCGCAAGCTCGCCTACGGCCCGTTGCTGGACGTGTTCGTGCTCGACATGCGCAGCTATCGCGGCCCCAACGATGACAACCTGGGCGGTGAAAAGCCCTTTCTCGGGCGTGAGCAGCTGGACTGGCTCAAGCGCGAACTCAAGGCCTCGACGGCCCAATGGAAAGTCATTGCCGCCGACATGCCCATCGGCCTTGGCGTGCCCGACGGCGAAGTCAGCCCCGGCGTGCCGCGCTGGGAGGCCATCGCCAACAACGACCCGGGCCCGGCGCAGGGGCGTGAACTGGAAATCGCCGAACTGCTCGGGTTTCTGCGGGCGCAGCAGGTGCGCAACCATGTGTGGCTGACGGCGGATGTGCACTATTGCGCCGCGCATCATTACCACCCGGACCGCGCGGCGTTTCAGGATTTTGAACCGTTCTGGGAGTTTGTCGCCGGGCCCTTGAATGCGGGGAGTTTTGGGCCGAATCCACTGGACAAGACCTTTGGCCCCGAGGTGGTGTTCGAGAAGGCGCCGCCAGCGCAGAACACCTCACCGTTTGCCGGGTTTCAGTTTTTTGGTGAGGTGCAGATTGATGGGCAGACGGGAGAGTTGACGGTGGTTTTGCGGGATCTGGATGGGGTTTCTGTGTTTGAGCAGAGGTTGCAGCCTGTTTGATGCGGGGGCATTTTGGGTGCGTATATCCGGTTTCTGGGTGATGGCGGATATGGGGTCCGCCCTTACGCGGGTCACCTTGGAAAAAAAGCCTCAAAGTGTGATTTCCATCAGACCAATGCAGATCCAAATGTGGGAGGGAGCAAGCCCCCCTCCCACATTTTGCACAGCGTTCGGCACATCAATACACATCCCGCCGATAACGCCCTTGCTCAATCAACCGCGCCACGGCCTCACTGCCCAGTATGTCCGCCAGCGCCTGATCCACCCCCGTCGCCATCCCTTGCAAACTCCCGCACACATAGATCGCTGCACCCTCGGCCAGCCATTTGCGCAGCACGTCGGCCGATTCGCGCAGGCGGTCCTGCACGTAGATTTTTTCCGCCTGGTCGCGGGAAAACGCCAGGTCCAGTAGCGCCAGGTCACCACTGGCCAGCCAGCCTTGAAGCTCGTCCTGGCAGAGGAAGTCATGCTGGCGCGTGCGTTCGCCAAACAACAGCCAGTTGCGCTGCTGGCCCTCGGCGATGCGCGCTTTGAGCAAGCTGCGCAGGCCGGCGAGGCCGGTGCCGTTGCCCAGCAGGATCAGCGGCACCGGTACGTCGGGCAGGTGGAAGCCGCTGTTGCGGCGCAGACGCAGGCGGATTGCCGAGCCGATGGCGGCGTGTTCGGTGAGCCAGCCGGAACCCAGGCCCAGGCTGCCGTCGGCGTGGCGTTCCTGGCGCACGATCAGTTCGAGTACACCGTCGCTGGCAATCGAGGCGATGGAATACTCGCGCATGCCCAGCGGCACCAGTGCATCCACCAGCGCCTGGGCGTGCAGGCCGACCATGTGCGCAAGGTTGGCCGGCAACTGGCGTGTGGCCAGCGCTTGGGCGAGTGGTTGTGGCAGGCCGTCGATCAGCACGCCTTCGCTGCCGTTCAGGCCCAGGCCCTGGAGAAACTGTTCGATGGCGTGCTGGCCATTGCACGGCAGGATTTCCACCAGATCACCGGCCAGCCAGGCGTGGGGCGACGCTGAGGTCAAACCCAGCAGGTACACCGGCGCGCTCGCACTGTCGTGGTTCAGCAACGTGCGCTGGCTCAGCGTCCACTGTTCATACTGCGCCACCGGCCAGGCCGCTGGTGGCGCGTGGCCGGTGAGTTGGCCCAGTTGTTGTTGCCAGTCGAGCAGGGCGGTTGTGTCGCCGCTGTCGACTTCCACCGCGGCGAACAGCGGGTTGCCGCCCTGTTGGGTCAGCCAGAACTGCAGGCGCCGCGCAAAGCCGCAGAAGTGTGGGTACTGGCGATCACCCAGGGCCAGCACGGCGTAGTTCAAGCCTGTGAGGGACACGTCCTGGCCCAGGATGCTGCGCTCGAAACCACGGGCGTTGTCGGGGGCTTCGCCATCGCCGAAGGTGCTGATTACGAACAGTGCGTTTTGCGCCTGGCTCAACTCATCCTGGCTGAGACTGCCCAAGGGCTGCACATTCACCGGCAGGCCGGCGGACTGCAGTTGCCCGGCGGTCTGCCAGGCCAGTTGTTCGGCAAAGCCGCTCTGACTGGCGAAGCCGATCAGCCAGGCCGGTGCCTGGCTGTGGTGGTTCGCAAAGCCGCTGCGGGCCTCGCGCACCTGGCGTTTTTTGCGGCGGCGGTCGAGGTACAGCAGCCAGCCGGTGATGAAGAATAACGGCATGCACAGCGCGCTGACAGTGAGGATGACCCGCCCCACGACGCCGAAGTAGCTGCCGGTGTGCAGCGCATAAATGCTGGTGAGCAGCTGCGACTTGAGGCTTTTGCCGGCGTAGCGGTCATGGGATTTGACCTCGCCGGTGGCCGGGTCGAGATTGATCTGATTCAGTGCGCGGTCATGGGACGCGTTGCGCAGCAGGTAATACACGATGGCCGGCTGCCCGGCGACGGTCGGCATGCGGATGTTGTAGGCGCTCAAGCCGGGGCCGGCGTTGCTGTAGATGCTGCTCCAAATCGCGGCGTAATTGGCCACAGGCAGGGCGTCTGCAGGCGCCGGGTTACGCGTGCGTACCCGTTCGTTCTGCGGCGCGTCGGACAGCAGTTGGGTCAGGCCCTTGTTGTACCAGTCGTAGGACCAGTACAGGCCGGTGAGCGCCGAGAACAGATAGAACAGCAGGCACCAGGTGCCGAACACCGAGTGCAGGTCCCAGTTGAAACTGCGGCCCTTTTTGCGCCAGTCCAGGGTCAGCCAGGCGCGCCAGTTCTTCACCTGGCGCGGCCAGCGCAGATACAGGCCGGACAGGCAAAAGAACAGCAGGATCAGCGTGCAGGCGCCGGTGATCTGCCGCCCGGTCTCACCCATGGCGAGGAAGCGGTGCACTTGCAGGATAAAGCCGAACAGCTCCTGGCCCACCGCGTCGCCCATGTAGTCGCCGGTGTAAGGGTCGAAGTAGCGCATCTGGCCACGTCGCTCACCCGGTGGCGCGCTGAAGAACACCCGTGCCGCGTTGCCGCTGTCGCTTTCCACCCAGAGCATCGCCACGGTCTTGCCTTCGGTGGCCTGCAGCTTGCGCACCAGTTCGGCGGGTGGCAGCACGCCGGCTTCGCGTTTTTCGACCGTCAATACGCTGGGGTTGAGCGCCCTGAGTATTTCATCCTGAAACGACACCGCTGCCCCGGTAATCCCCATCAGGGCCAGCACCAGCCCGGCCGTGATGCCGAAGAACCAGTGCAACTGGAACAGGGTTTTCTTCAACACGTCGTACGGCCTCGCAAAGCAGGATAGGGATTGACGGCGCGTAGTATGCCGTGGGTTGTCGAGAAACATTCCTTTTTACATGCAAAAAGCCCACGCCAAGGCGTGGGCTTTTTGATCGGGCAGAGGTTACACGTAGAACGATTTCAACGGCGGAAAGCCATTGAACTCAACCGCGCTGTAGCTGGTGGTGTAGGCACCGGTCGACAGCCAGTACAGGCGATCACCGATGGCCAGGTTCAGCGGCAGGCCGTACTTGTAGTTTTCGTACATGATGTCGGCGCTGTCGCAGGTGGGGCCGGCGATGACCACTTCTTCCATCTCACCTTTCTTCTCGGTCCAGATCGGGAACTTGATGGCTTCGTCCATGGTTTCGATCAGACCGGAGAATTTGCCCACGTCGGTGTACACCCAACGCTCGACGGCGGTGCGCGATTTACGTGCCACCAGTACCACCTCGCTGACCAGGATGCCGGCGTTGGCGATCAGCGAACGGCCGGGTTCGAGAATGATCTCCGGCAGTTCGTCGCCGAAGTCTTCCTTGAGGAAGCGGATGATTTCTTCGGCGTAGGTTTCCAGGCTGTTGGTGCGGGTGATGTAGTTGGCCGGGAAGCCGCCGCCCATGTTGATCAGCTTGAGGTGGATGCCGTCTTCTTCCTTCAGACGCTCGAAGATCACTTTGACCTTGGCGATGGCCGCGTCCCATACGCTGATGTCGCGCTGCTGCGAACCGACGTGGAAGGAGATGCCGTAAGGCACCAGGCCCAGGTCACGGGCGAGGATCAGCAGGTCCATGGCCATGTCGGTCTGGCAGCCGAATTTGCGCGACAAAGGCCAGTCGGCCGTGGTCGAGCCTTCGGTGAGGATGCGCACGTACACTTTCGAACCCGGTGCGGCCTTGGCGATGTTGCGCAGGTCGGCTTCGGAGTCGGTGGAGAATAGGCGCACGCCTTTCTCGTAGAAGTAGCGAATGTCTTTGGATTTCTTGATGGTGTTGCCGTAGCTGATACGGTCGGCGCTGACGCCGCGGTCCATGACCTTGTCCAGCTCGTAGATCGAGGCGATATCGAAGCTCGAGCCTTTGTCTTTCAACAGGTCGATGATCTCGACGGCAGGGTTGGCCTTGACGGCGTAATAGACTTTGGCGAATTCGAAACCGGCGCGCAGGTCATCGTAGGCCTGGCTGATCATCGCGGTGTCGATCACCACGAACGGGGTTTCCTGTTTGTCGGCGAACGCCTTCATTTTGTCAAAGGTGGCGCGCGCGAAATAATCTTCGACGTTGATCGACATGCTGGGAACTCCTAAGGGCAAACTGATTTGAGCAATGGGTGCAAATGAACGTCCTCCGTATCCCCACTTTGGTTCGCCTACTTCCCAAGGCATGTCGCCGAAAGCAAAAAGGCCATGGGATTTACGCGTCCCTTGGCCTTGCTGTCTCGTCGTCAGTACTTGAGCCGGATGGATCGTTTCCAGCATGGACGTTCGGCGCGAACTTTAGGGCTTGATGGGCGTGGGATCAACTAAAAATGTCGCGTTTTTGCACGCGTTCGTCGCGCGACCGCGTGCAGCTACTTATGTAACCGACCGGTGTGACGGAATGATGTTCCCCGCTGAGTGGTAATCGAGGCGATTTCCCTGACTCACCGAGAGGGAAATGTGAGAGGGGCTTGCTCCCGATAGCGGTGGATCAGTGACAGATGAAGTGACTGACACACCGCCATCGGGAGCAAGCCCCCTCTCACATTTTTAACCGTAGGGTGTCAGATCAGGCCAGGGCAGTCTCGGCAGGCGAAACGATGCTGGTCTTGCCCCCACGGGACTTGCCGGAACTCAGGTACTCGGCAATCGACTCCTGAGTCACTTCACCCAGGAACACCCGCTCCGCGTCCATTACCGGCAGCCATGAGCGGTTGAACTCGTACATGCGCGACAACAGGATGCGCAAGTGCTCGTCATACGCCGCCGTGGCGTTGAATTCGCGCAGGTATTGGCCGCAAGTACCGGCCTGGCGGTGCAGGTCGCGGCGGCGTACATAACCCAGCGCCTTGTTCTCGGCGCAGGTGACCACCACATAACGGCGGTCATGCTCGTCCATCAGTTCCAGCGCATCGGCCACCGGGGTTTCCGGGCTTACCGACGGGGCGTTGTCTGCCGCGTCTTCGGCCTTCACCAGCAGCAGGCGCTTGAGGGTGCTGTCCTGGCCGACGAAGTTGCTCACGAACTCGTCAGCCGGGTGCGCCAGCAGCGTGTCCGGATGATCGATCTGCAGCAGCTTGCCGGCGCGGAAGATCGCGATCTTGTCGCCCAGCTTGATGGCTTCGTCGATGTCGTGGCTGACCATGATCACGGTCTTGTTCAGCGCGCGTTGCATCTCGAAGAACTCGTTCTGGATCATCTCGCGGTTGATCGGGTCGACCGCGCCGAACGGTTCGTCCATCAGCAGCAGCGGCGCATCGGCCGCCAGTGCGCGGATCACGCCGATGCGCTGCTGCTGGCCGCCCGACAATTCACGCGGGTAACGGTGCAGGTATTGCTTGGGTTCGAGCTTGATCATGCTCATCAATTCGCGGGCGCGGTCGTGGCATTTCTGCTTGTCCCAGCCCAGCAGTTTGGGCACCACCACGATGTTTTCCTCGATGGTCATGTTCGGGAACAGACCGATCTGCTGGATCACATACCCGATGTTGCGACGCAAGGTCACTTCGTCGAGGTCGGTGGTGTCTTCGCCATTGATCAAAATCTTGCCCGAGGTGGGCTTGATCAGGCGGTTGATCATTTTCAGCGTGGTGCTCTTGCCGCAGCCCGACGGGCCGAGGAATACGCAAATTTCGCCTTCATTGACGGTCAGGCTTACGTCGTTCACGGCGGAGACAGTCTTGCCGTTGCTTTGAAAAGTCTTGGTCAGGTTTTGAAGTTCGATCATTTGAGCAGTCCTTTTGGAGTCAGCGAGCGTTGCAGCCATTGCAGAAGCAGGTCGGCGAAGATGGCCAGAAGACTGACCAGCACGGCGCCGACGATCAGCATCGACATGTCGCTGCGGCTGATGGAAGCCAGAATAAGTACACCCAGACCACCGGCGCCGATGGTGGCGGCAATGGTCATCACACCGATATTCATCACCACGGCGGTGCGCACGCCGGCGAGGATCACCGGCACTGCAATCGGCAGCTCGACCATGCGCAGGCGCTGGCCGAAGGTCATGCCGATGCCTTTGGCGGCCTCGCGGATGCCCGGTTCCACGCCGGTCAGGGCGAGGTAGGTGTTACGCATGATCGGCAGCAGCGAGTAGAGGAACACGGCGGTGATCGCCGGCATCGGTCCCAGGCCCTGGCCGAATTTGGAGTAGAACGGCAGCAACAGGCCGAACAGCGCAATCGACGGCACGGTCAGCAGCACCGTGGCGCTGGCCTGCAAGGGGCCGGCGAGCGTCGGGAAGCGTGTCATCAGCACGCCCAGGGGCACGCCAATGAAGATCGCCAGCAGTACGGCAATGCCGACCAGAGTGATGTGCTGCCAGGTCAGTTGCAGCACCTGGGCCCAATCAAGATGGGAAAAGGCGTTTAAAAATTCCATGTCTTCTCCTCGTTAGTTGATGGGATGTTGGCGCAGGAAATCTGCGGCAACGGCGGACGGGCTCTCATGGTCCACGTCGACCCGCGCATTGAGCTGGCGCATGGTTGTATCGTCGAACAGATCGGCCAGTGGCTTGAGCTCGGCGGCCAGTTGCGGATGCTGGTCGAGGTATTCCTGACGGATCACCGGCGCGGCCGTGTAGTCCGGGAAGTAGTGCAGGTCGTCTTCCAGCAGCTTCAATTTGAACGCGTTGAGGCGACCGTCGGTGGTGTAGACCAGCCCTGCAAACACCTGGCCGTTACGCAGTGCGGTGTATACCAGGCCTGCGTCCATCTGCCGGGTGTTCTCGCGGGTCAGGTTCATGTCGTAGAGCTTGACCATGCCGGCGAGGCCGTCGGAGCGGTTGGCGAACTCGGTGTCCAGCGCCACCAGGCGGTGTTCCCGGGTATCTGCCGCCATGGCCTTGGTGAGGTCGCTGATAGTGTTGATTTCGGGATGTTCCCTGGCCACCTTGTCCGGCAGCGCCAGGGCGTAGGTGTTGCTGAAGCGCGACGGCGACAGCCAGGTCAGGCCTTTTTTCGCGTCGAGTTCTTTCACACGGGCGTAGGACTGTGCGCTGTCGAGTTTCTCGTCGATGTGGTTGTAGGCCACCAGCGACACGCCGGTGTATTCCCAGAGCAGGTCCAGTTGCCCGCTTTCCTGGGCACTGCGCGCCAGGTTGCTGCCCAGGCCGCCAGTGACGCGGGTGTCATAGCCTTTGGTGCGCAGGTATTGGGAGGTGATTTCGGCGAGCAGGGTCTGTTCGGTGAACACCCGGGCGCCGATACGGATGACCGGTTTTTCGGCGGCTTGCGCGATGCCTGCACACAGCAGGACGCAGCTCAATATCAACGTTAGTTTTTTCATGTGAATTCCTTTACCCAGCCTTAAGACGGACGCAGCCCGCGTTCCAGCCAGAGGCGGCTGGCCATGGTCACCAGACCGTCAAGCAGCAACGCCAGCAGCGCGGTGCACGCGGCGCCGAGCAGCAGTTGCGGCTGGTTGTTCAGGGCAATGCCGGGGAAGATCAGGCTGCCCAGGCTGTTGGCGCCGATCAGGAACGCCAGCGGTGCGGTGCCGACGTTGATCGCCAGGGCCACGCGCACGCCGCCGATGATGATCGGCACGGCATTGGGCAATTCCACGCGAAACAGCACCTGGCGCGGGGTCATGCCGATGCCGGTGGCGGCTTCTTTCAGCGAGCCCTGCACATTCTTCAGGCCTTCGTAGGTGTTTCGCACGATGGGCAGCAGGGAGGCGAGAAACAGCGCGAAAATGGCCGGGCCGCTGCCGATGCCGAGGACGCCGAGGGCGATGGCCAGTACGGCCAGGGGAGGGACGGTGTTACCGATATTGAAGATCTGCATGAAGCGCTCGGCGCGCCCGACCATGTTCGGTCGGCTCAGCAGGATGCCGGCAGGGATGCCCACAATCAGGGCGGCCAGCATGGAGACTAAAACCAGAATCAGATGAGCTTGCAGGTAAAACAACAAATCGTCGCGGTACAGTTCGATCGTGTTGATGCCGATCCAGTGGACCAGCAGGGCCAGGAGCGCGACGACAACCGCACCTCCTATCAGCCCTTTGCCATAGCGAATAGCCACAGGCGGACTCCTTTTTTCTTTTGTCGGCGAACACATTCTCCGGCGGCAATGCCATTGCTGGCTGTCGGCGAAAGCGTTCGCGAAAAGCAGCTCGTCGATACCGGCAACGCGGTATGTATCGAGCCATGAGCGCAGCCCCGTCAGGCTAACTTGCTGATTTTTCAGCCCTGTTACGAGTGCGATAACAGGGGAGTGGACGTCTCCACCTTTTAAAAGGTTCCACACTTGGCAGCATTTAGCCACCCCTGATCGGGTGAACGGTGGTCCGACCCGTGGGGTTTGCGCTATACTCGCGCCCCTTTTTTGACTCACCTGCCAGGCGATTTCCCATGACCCACCAGGCCGCCGAAGTCGCGAAACGCCGCACTTTCGCTATTATTTCCCACCCCGATGCCGGTAAGACCACCATCACCGAGAAGCTGTTGCTGATGGGCAAGGCAATCGCAGTGGCCGGCACGGTGAAATCGCGTAAATCCGACCGCCATGCCACCTCCGACTGGATGGAAATGGAAAAACAACGGGGTATCTCCATTACCACGTCGGTCATGCAGTTCCCGTATCGCGACCACATGGTCAACCTGCTTGACACCCCGGGCCACGAAGACTTCTCCGAAGACACCTACCGCACCCTCACGGCGGTGGACTCGGCGTTGATGGTGCTCGACGGCGGTAAGGGCGTCGAGCCACGCACCATCGCGCTGATGGACGTGTGCCGCCTGCGCGACACGCCGATCGTCAGCTTCATCAACAAACTCGACCGCGACATCCGCGACCCGATCGAATTGTTGGATGAAATCGAAGCCGTCCTGAAGATCAAGGCCGCGCCGATCACCTGGCCGATTGGTTGCTACCGCGACTTCAAGGGTGTGTACCACCTGGCCGACGACTACATCATTGTCTACACCGCCGGCCACGGTCATGAACGCACCGATGTGAAAATCATCGAGAAGCTCGATTCCGATGAAGCCCGAGCCCACCTGGGTGACGAGTACGACCGCTTTGTCGACCAGTTGGAACTGGTGCAGGGCGCCTGCCACGCGTTCAACCAGCAGGAATTCCTCGACGGCCAACTGACCCCGGTGTTTTTCGGGACGGCCTTGGGCAACTTCGGTGTCGACCATGTGCTTGATGCCGTGGTGGATTGGGCGCCGAAACCGCTGGCCCGTGTCGCCAACGAGCGCACCGTGGAGCCGGTCGAAGAGAAATTCAGCGGTTTCGTGTTCAAGATCCAGGCGAACATGGACCCCAAGCACCGCGACCGTATTGCCTTCATGCGCATCTGCTCGGGTCGCTACGAAAAAGGCATGAAGATGCGCCACGTGCGCACCGGCAAGGACGTGCGCATCGGCGACGCCCTGACGTTCTTCTCCTCCGAGCGTGAACAACTCGAAGAGGCCTACGCCGGCGACATCATCGGCCTGCACAACCACGGCACCATCCAGATCGGCGACACCTTCACCGAAGGCGAAGCGCTGGGCTTCACCGGCATCCCGCACTTCGCCCCGGAACTGTTCCGTCGCGTACGCCTGCGTGACCCGCTCAAGTCCAAGCAATTGCGCCAGGGTTTGCAGCAGCTGGCGGAAGAGGGGGCTACCCAGGTGTTCTTCCCCGAGCGCAGCAACGACATCATCCTCGGCGCTGTGGGTGTGCTGCAGTTCGACGTGGTCGCCAGCCGTTTGAAAGAGGAATACAAGGTTGAGTGCTCGTATGAGCCGATCACCGTGTATTCGGCGCGCTGGATCGATTGCGCCGATAAGAAGAAGTTGGAAGAGTTCTCCAACAAGGCCGTGGAAAACCTGGCGATTGACGGCGGTGGGCACTTGACCTACCTGGCGCCGACGCGGGTGAACCTGGCGCTGATGGAAGAGCGCTGGCCGGATGTGAAATTCCGCGCGACGCGTGAGCATCACTAAAGTCTGAGCGGTAAATAGAAGGGTGAAGCTGTGATGGCTTCACCCTTTTTTAGGGTGGGGTGTACCTATACGTTGCTGCGGTAACGGCTGCAAGTGTCTGCCGAAAGCTGTACAAAATGTGGGAGGGGGCTTGCTCCCGATGGCAGTGGGTCAGTCAACTTATGTGTAGCTGACCCACTGCCATCGGGAGCAAGCCCCCTCCCACATTTGGATCTCCATTTGTCTGATAGGTATCACACCGTTTTTGATCTGCTTGGCTCTGGCTCTGGCTCTGGCTCTGGCTCTGGCTCTGGCTCTGGCTTTTGATCTTGATCTTAGGCGCCCCGTTAACCACGCTGGCCGAACGCAGGCTTGAATCCGTGGGTAACCCGGCAGGACGCCGGGTTAGCCGCACTGGGCCAGGGATGGCCCATTGCGGCGGCCCACGGATTCAAGCCTGTGTGCGGGCACACCGAGCCTGAGCGAGGTGCCGAGTGGTGGGGCAAGCGCCCTTTGGTTACTTTGGGGGCTTTCCAAAGTGACCCGCCGTAAGGGCGGAACCCATATCCGCTATCACCCGAAAACGGATATGCCCCCGATCCAACCCCACCCTGCCCAGCCATTGGCGCTAACCCCACATAGGGTCTAGCGTCTACCTATCGACTGAAAAGGAGCCCCCCGTGCGAAACCTTCAATACGCAATCCATCTGGCATTGGCCGCGGCCCTGGGACTGACGGCTCTCCCCGCGTCGGCGGACAGAGGAACCCCACAATGGAAAGACACCGGCCCAGTCACCAAGAGAAAGCAGAACGAAGTCAATTCCGGCAGTTGGCAACCCCAAGCCCAACCCCAGCCTCAGGTAGATCCGGAGCAGCCGCTTAACGAAGGGGAAGACAGCGAAACCTACGACGACGGCGACACCTGAGTCGCCAAAAGAAAGCCCCTCCCGCCAGGCTGATGCGCAACCTGACGGGAAGGGCTGTAGAACGCTATGTAGGGGAGCTGACCTATCCGGGAGTGTCAGTCGCGGCGCTGTCGACTGACCCACCGCCTTCGCGGGCACGCCCTCTCCCACAGGTTACCTAAGCAACGAATTGCTCCGCGTAATGGCAAGCCACCTGCCGATTATCCAGCGGCCGCAGCAGCGGCTCCTCGCTGCTGCACCGTGCGGTCGCGTAAGGGCAGCGCTTGTGGAACGCGCAGCCGGACGGCGGGTTCAGCGGGTTGGGCAGTTCGCCGACGATCTTGATCTTCGGCTTGTTCGGGTCCGGATGAATCGTCGGGGTGGCCGACAGCAGCGCCTGGGTGTACGGGTGCAGCGGACGCGCGTAGATGTCTTCCTTGGGGCCCACCTCAACCGGGCGGCCGAGGTACATCACCATGACGTCATCGGCAACGTGCTGTACCACCGCCAGGTTGTGGGAGATGAACACGTAGGCGGTGTTGAATTCCTGCTGCAGATCCATGAACAGGTTGAGCACCTGGGCCTGGATCGACACGTCGAGCGCCGAGGTCGGTTCATCCGCCACCAGCACTTTCGGTTGCAGCATCATCGCGCGAGCCAGGGCGATGCGCTGGCGCTGGCCGCCGGAGAACATGTGCGGGTAGCGCTGGTAATGCTCAGGGCGCAGGCCCACTTGCTTCATCATCGCCTGCACTTTCTCGCGGCGTTCGGCGGCGGACAGGTTGGTGTTGATCAACAGTGGTTCGCCGAGCTGGTCACCGACTTTCTGGCGCGGGTTCAACGAGGCGTACGGGCTCTGGAACACCATCTGCACGTCTTTGCGCAGTTGCTTGCGCTGGGCCTTGTCGGCGCCGGCGACTTCCTGGCCGGCGATTTTCAGCGAGCCCGAAGACGGCTCTTCGATCAGCGTCAGAGCACGGGCCAGGGTGGACTTGCCGCAACCCGACTCGCCTACCACGGCGAGGGTCTTGCCGGCTTCCAGTTCGAACGACACACCATTGAGCGCGCGTACCAGTGCATGGCCCTTGAACAGGCCACGGGACACTTCGTAGTGACGGGTCAGGTCGCGGGCGGTAAGAACGACGGCCATTACGCCACCTCCTGGTTCAAGGGGTAGAAGCAGCGCGCCAGGCTGTTGGTTTTAGGGTCGAGCGTCGGGCGCTGGGTGCGGCAGTTTTCCTGCACGTACGGGCAGCGTGGCGACAGCAGGCAGCCCTGCGGACGGTCGTAGCGGCCCGGCACGATGCCCGGCAGCGTGGCCAGGCGCGTGGCGCCCAGGCTGTGCTCGGGGATCGCCTTGAGCAGCGCTTCGCTGTAGGGGTGCGCCGGGATGTCGAACAGTTGCGGCACCTGGCCGACTTCCACGGCCTGGCCGGCATACATCACGCAGACGCGCTGGGCGGTTTCGGCCACCACCGCGAGGTCGTGGGTGATCAGCACCAGGCCCATGTTCTGTTCTTTCTGCAGGGCCAGCAGCAGTTCCATGATCTGCGCCTGGATGGTCACGTCCAGCGCGGTGGTCGGCTCATCCGCGATCAGCAGCTTGGGCTCGCCGGCAATTGCCATGGCGATTGCCACACGCTGGCTCATCCCGCCGGACAGTTGGTGCGGGTAGGCGTCCATACGGCTGGCGGCGCCCGGGATCTCGACTTTTTCCAGCAGCTCGATGGCACGTTTGCGCGCTTGCTTGCCGGACATTTTCAGGTGCAGGCGCAGCACTTCTTCAATCTGGAAACCCACGGTGTAGCTGGGGTTCAGCGCAGTCATCGGGTCCTGGAACACCATCGCCAGGTCTTTGCCGACGATCTGGCGGCGCTGGCGGTTGCTCAGCTTGAGCATGTCCTTGCCGTCGAAGGTCAGCGCATCGGCGGTGACAATGCCTGGATGCTCGATCAGGCCCATCAGCGCCATCATGGTCACGGATTTACCCGAGCCCGACTCGCCAACGATGGCCAGCACTTCGCCTTTGTCGACCGAAATGTCGAGGCCGTCGACCACCGGCACGGCGGTCGAGTCGCCGAAGCGCACATTGAGATTCTTGATTTCTAACAGTGACATGGGAATCTCCTCAGGCGGCGTTCTTGAGTTTCGGGTCCAGCGCATCGCGCAGGCCGTCGCCCATCAAGTTGATTGCCAGCACGCTGAGCAAAATGGTCAGACCCGGCAGGCTCACGACCCACCAGGCGCGTTCGATGTAGTCACGGGCCGAGGCCAGCATGGTGCCCCACTCAGGCGTTGGCGGTTGTACGCCAAGGCCGAGGAAGCCCAGGGCGGCTGCGTCGAGGATCGCCGAGGAGAAGCTCAGCGTGGCCTGCACGATCAGCGGTGCCATGCAGTTGGGCAGCACGGTGATGAACATCAGGCGTGGCAGGCCGGCACCGGCCAGGCGCGCGGCGGTCACGTAGTCGCGGTTCAGTTCGCCCATCACCGCAGCACGGGTCAGACGCACGTAGGACGGCAGCGAGACGATGGCGATGGCGATCACGGTGTTGATCAGGCCAGGGCCGAGGATCGCGACGATGGCAACGGCCAGCAGCAGTGAAGGCAAGGCCAGCATGATGTCCATCAAACGCATGATGGTGGGGCCAAGCAAACGCGGGAAGAACCCGGCGAACAGGCCCAGCAGGATGCCCGGAATCAGCGACATCACCACCGACGACAAGCCGATCAGCAGCGACAGGCGCGAGCCCTGGATCAGGCGCGAGAGCAGATCGCGGCCCAGTTCGTCGGTGCCGAGCAGGAACTGGATCTGCCCACCTTCGAGCCACGACGGCGGGGTCAGCAGGAAGTCACGGTATTGCTCGCTGGGGTTATGCGGTGCAACCCAGGGGGCGAAGATCGCGCAGAACACGATCAGCAACATAAACGCCAGGCCGGCAACTGCGCCTTTGTTCTTGGAGAAGGCTTGCCAGAATTCTTTGTACGGGGACGGGTACAGCAGGCTTTGATCGACTGCTGACACTGGAGTAGGTGTGGTCATGGTCATGATCTCAGCGCTGGTGACGGATGCGTGGGTTGGCGAAGCCGTAGAGGATATCCACCACGAAGTTCACCAGGATCACCAGGCAGGCGATCAGCAGGATGCCGTTTTGCACCACCGGGTAGTCCCGCGCGCCAATGGCTTCGATCAGCCATTTGCCGATGCCGGGCCAGGAGAAGATGGTTTCGGTCAGGACCGCACCGGCCAGCAGGGTGCCGACTTGCAGGCCGACCACGGTAAGCACCGGGATCAGCGCGTTGCGCAGGCCGTGGACGAATACCACGCGCGCCGGCGACAGGCCCTTGGCCTTGGCGGTACGGATGTAGTCCTCACGCAGCACTTCGAGCATGGACGAACGGGTCATCCGCGCGATCACCGCCAGTGGGATGGTGCCGAGCACGATGGCCGGCAGGATCAGGTGGTGCAGCGCGTCCCAGAACGCGTCCGGCTCGTCAGCCAGCAGCGTGTCGATCAGCATGAAGCCGGTGCGCGGCTCGATGTCGTAGAGCAGGTCGATACGCCCGGACACCGGGGTCCAGCCCAGGCTCACCGAGAAGAACATGATCAGGATCAGGCCCCACCAGAAGATTGGCATCGAATATCCCGCCAGGGAGATGCCCATCACCCCGTGGTCGAACAGGGATCCTCGCTTGAGTGCCGCGATCACCCCGGCCAGAAGGCCCAGGATGCCGGCGAACAACAGGGCGGCCATGGACAGTTCCAGGGTCGCGGGAAAGAGGGCGGTGAACTCGGTCCACACGCTGGTGCGCGTGCGCAGCGATTCGCCAAGGTCGCCCTGGGCGAGCTTGCCGACGTAGTCCAGGTATTGCGCATACAGGGGCTTGTTAAGGCCAAGGCGTTCCATTGCCTGTGCGTGCATCTCGGGGTCGACGCGGCGTTCGCCCATCATGACTTCTACGGGGTCGCCGGGGATCATGCGAATCAACGCAAACGTCAGCAACGTGATGCCGAAGAACGTGGGGATCAATAACCCCAGTCGGCGGGCAATAAAACTAAACATCTTGTCGTTTACCTCAATCAGCCGGTTAGGCAGGTTCGGCACCGTCAATGTCGACGGTGCCGAGCGTTTCTCTTATTTACTTCACCTGGGTGGTGGCGAAGTTATTTGTGGTCAGAGGGCTTTGGATATAACCCTCGACGTTTTTACGCATGGCGGTGAACATTTTCGGGTAGGCCATGGGAATCCACGGTTGATCCTTGTCGAAAACGTCCATGGCTTGTTCATAGAGTGCGGCGCGCTGAGCGGGTTCAGCGATGGCGCGCGCCTTGTCGATCAAGTCTTGAAACTCTTTGTTACACCAACGGGCGTAGTTTTCGCCGTTTTTCGCTGCATCGCAACTCAAGTTAGGCGTGAGGAAGTTATCCGGGTCACCGTTGTCACCGGCCCAGCCGGCGGAAACCATGTCGTGCTCGCCGTTTTTAGCACGCTTGAGCATTTCGCCCCATTCCATAACTTTGATATTCACCTTCAGGCCAATCTGCGCCAGATCCGCCTGCATGCGCTGTGCGCCGAGCATCGGGTTCGGGTTGGTCGGGCCGCCGCCGTTACGGGTGAACAGGGTGAACTCAGTGCCTTCCGGTACGCCGGCTTCCTTGAGCAGGGCGCGGGCCTTGTCGAGGTCACGCGGCGGGTTTTTCAGCTTGTCGCTGAAGCCCAGCAGGGTCGGCGGGTACGGGCCGGTGGCGTCAACGGCGTTGCCTTTGCCATACAGCGATTCGTTGTAGCCCTTTTTGTCGAACGCGATATTGATCGCGTGACGCACCCGCGCGTCGCTCATGTATTTGTGGGTGGTGTTCAGGGCGGTGTAGGCGGTGGTCATCGCCGCGAGTTCAGCGACCTTCAGGTTCGGATCGTTCTTGATGCTGGGCAGGTCATCGGGCTTGGGATACAGCGCGATCTGGCATTCATTGGCCTTGAGCTTTTGCAGGCGCACGTTGTTGTCGACCGCAATGGCCAGGATCAACGGGTCGGCTGGAGGCTTGCCACGGAAATACTCCGGGTTGGCCTTGAAGCGCACCTGGGCGTCTTTCTGGTAGCGGGTGAAGATGAACGGCCCGGTGCCGATCGGTTTGCTGTTGAGCTCTTCGGTCTTGCCGGCAGCGAGCAGCTTGTCGGCGTATTCGGCGGAGTGGATGGCGGTGAACGGCATCGCAACATCGGCCAGGAACGGTGCTTCAGGGCGCGTCAGCGTGAAGACCACGGTGTGGTCGTCGGTCTTCTCCACGCTCTTGAGCAGATCCTTGAAGCCCATGCTTTCAAAGTACGGGTAGCCCACGTTGGACTTGTTGTGCCATGGGTGTTTCGGGTCCAGCTGGCGCTGGAAGCTCCAAAGCACATCATCGGCATTCATGTTGCGCGTGGGTTTGAAGTAGTCGGTGGTGTGGAACTTGACGTCGTCGCGCAGATGGAACGTGTAGGTCAGGCCGTCCTCACTGATTTCCCAGGCGTTGGCGAGCGCGGGCACGATCTCGGTAGTGCCGGGCTTGAAGTCTACCAGACGGTTGAACATGGTTTCGGCCGCCGCGTCGGCGGTGACGGCGGTGGTGTACAGCACCGGGTCAAAACCTTCCGGGCTGGCTTCGGTGCAGACCACCAGCGGTTTGGCCGAAACGCCGATCGCAACGCTCAACAGCGCAGCAGCAATGGCGGCTTGTAGCGGGAGCATTTTCATTCAGAGCCCTCTGCAATCGATGGGACCAGACAAACGTAGACGGCGGGCTCCTGGGAGCCCGCCGTCTACCTGGTGCTAATTAAAGGATGTTGAACGGGATGGTGGTGACCAGACGGAATTCCTTGATGTTGCCGTCAGACTGGTTCTCGCTGGCGCGGTGTGTCACGTAGGTAGCACGAACGGTGGTGGCTTTCAGAGGGCCGCTCTGGATGGCGTAGGAGCTGCCGACGCCGTATTCCTGGTGGTGTTCGCCGTCCTGGGACTGGATGCCGTTGTAAGCGAAGTCCTTGATACCGTTGTCGCCGCGGTAGTGAGTACCGTCGATGCCCCAGCCGCGAGCGGAGTAGATGTTGAACTTCAGGCCTGGCACGCCGTATTCGGCCATGTTGATGCCGTAGGCAACCTGGAAGGACTTCTCGTTCGGACCGTTGAAGTCAGAGGTCAGGGAGTTGGCCAGGTAGATGCCGTTGGTTTCGTGCAGGTAATCGAAGTACTCGTTACCGTTCACTTGCTGGTACGAGAAGGTCAGGCTATGGGCCTGGTGGGTCAGGCCCAGCGACAACGAGTAAGTGTCGTTGTCGATATCGCCCATCAGCTTTTTGCCTTCATCCACGGTCTTGTAGTAGTTCAGGCCGGTGGTCAGGCTCAGCGTCTGCGCATCACCCAGTTCGTGGGTCGCGCCGAAGTAGTACTGGTTCCAGAAGTCTTTGACGTTGGCGGCGAAGACGCTGGTTTTCAGGCTTTTAAGCGGCTGGTAGTTGAAACCCAGGGTGTAGACCTTGTCGGTCTCAACGCCGCTGCTGCTGTATTCGCTGCGGAATTTCGACAGGCTCTGTTCGGTACGTGGCGAAACGCGGTCAAACACGCCGCCCTGGAACGACAAGTTGCTGAACTCTTCGCTGTTGAAACTCACACCTTCAAAGCTCGAAGGCAGCGCACGGTTGCCGATGGTGTCCATGATGCCGCTGCTGAAGTTCTGGCGGCCGGCGGTCAAGGTGGTGTTCGATACGCGGAATTTGACGTTGGCCAGGCCCAGTTTGCTCCACTGGCCGACAGCATCACCATATTTGTGAGCCAGCGTGCGGTTGGAGCCGCCAGCGATGTCTTTTTGATCATCGATCAGCGCGATGTAGTTGTAGGCGGCTACTTCGGTGCTGACGCCAACGGTGCCTTGGGTGAAGCCCGAGGTGTAGTTGAGAATGGTGCCCTGAGCCCAGTTGTAGCGGCGCGAAACGTTGGTTTTTGCTTTAGCGGTTTCATCGGCGGCATTTTTGTAATAGCTGAACTTCTGGCCGCGGAACTTCATTTCATTGGAGTACCAGTTACGCGTGGTACCGCCCAGGCTTTGACCGTCGATAAAGCCCTTGGCTTCGCTTTGGGCGCTGGTACCGGCCAGTGTGGTCGGCACGAAGTCCTGGCTGATCGGGTCAGCGAAGGCGGTTGCCGTGATGCTGCTGATGGCCAGGGCCAGAAGCGCTTTGTTGCTCAGTTTCATGGGTGGAGCTCCTTTGGTTCTCTTTTTAATGCCGGTCTTTTTTGGTGATCCGGCTATTGGGTGTGTAACTCGTTCAAGCTGTTGCAAACGTTTGCTGTAGGAAATTTCCCTACAAAAGGCCGTACGTTTGCGCGAGAGCCCGATTCGCTCTCTGCAATCCGGTTATTTTCTTATGGGGTAATGCTGACGCCCGAGAACACGTTGCGGCCGAAGGGGCTCACTTTGAAGCCTTCGACTTTGGCGCTTAACGGCTGGTTGACCGTCGAGTGGGCGACTGGCGTGATCGGCACCTGCTGCTTGAGCAGTTGCTGCGCCTGTTTGTACAGAACAGTCCGTTGTTCGCGGTCGGTCACGACCTTGGCTTGCTTGATCAGCTTGTCGTACGCCGGGTCGCACCACATGGAGTAGTTGTTCCCGCCGATGGCGTCGCAGCTGTAGAGCGTGCCCAGCCAGTTGTCCGGGTCACCATTGTCACCGGTCCAGCCGATCAGGCTCACATCGTGCTCACCGTTCTTGGTGCGCTTGATGTATTCCCCCCACTCGTAGCTGACGATCTTCACTTTCAGGCCGATCTTGGCCCAATCGTTCTGCAGCATTTCGGCCATCAGCTTGGCGTTGGGGTTGTACGGACGTTGCACCGGCATCGCCCACAGGGTGATCTCGGTGCCTTCCTTCACGCCGGCGGCCTTGAGCAGTTCCCTGGCTTTTTCCGGGTTGTAGGCGGCGTCCTTGATGCTGTCGTCGTAGGACCACTGCGTCGGCGGCATGGCGTTCACCGCCAGTTGCCCCGCGCCCTGGTACACGGCGTTGAGGATGCTCTGCTTGTTCACCGCCATATCCAGCGCCTGACGCACTTCGAGCTGGTCGAACGGCTTGTGGCGCACGTTGTAGGCGATGTAGCCCAGGTTGAAGCCGGGCTTGGTCAGCAACTGCAGGTTCGGATCGGCCTTGAGCGCGTCGACGTCGGCCGGGCGCGGGTGCAGGGTGACCTGGCATTCGCCGGCCTTGAGCTTCTGCACACGCACCGACGCATCGGTGTTGATGGCGAAGATCAACTGGTCGAGCTTGACCCGGCTCGGGTCCCAATACTGCTTGTTGGCCACATAACGGATCTGCGAATCCTTCTGGTAGCGCTGGAACACAAACGGCCCGGTGCCGATCGGCTTCTGGTTGATGTCGCTGGGCTTGCCGTCCTTCTGCAACTGCTCGGCGTATTCGGCCGAGAGGATGGCGGCAAAGCTCATGGCAATGTTCTGCACGAACGCGGCGTCCACCGTGTTCAGGGTCATCACCACGGTGTAGGGGCCGGTTTTCTCGACCTTGGCGATGTTCTTGTTCAGGCTCATCCCGTTGAAGTATGGAAACTCGGTGGGGTAGGCCTTGCGAAACGGGTGGTCGGGGTCAAGCATGCGGTTGAAGGTGAACAGAACGTCGTCGGCATTGAAGTCCCGCGTCGGCTTGAATTCCTTGTTGCTGTGGAATTTCACCCCTTCACGCAGGTGAAAGGTATAGGTCAGGCCGTCTTCGGAAATATCCCACTTGGTCGCCAGGCCCGGCACAACATTGGTCTCACCTTTTTCAAACTCGACCAGACGGTTGTACAGCGGCTCGGCCGCATCGTTGTCGGTGGCGGTGGTGTATTGCGCAGTGTCGAAGCCTGCCGGGCTGCCCTCGGAGCAGAACACCAGGCTCTTCTTGTCGGCGGCCTGGCCCAGCGTGGCCACAGCCAGCAGGCTGGTGCCGAAAATCGCGGATAGAACGGTGGTATGGCGCATGACGATCCCAATCCTTGTTTGTAGTTATCGATCAGCAAGCAATCAACCGGGCGTCCTGCCAGGAAGACATTACTGATCCCACACACAGCAAGTGCCTTTCCGAACGTGGCATCTCTGCTGTCGTACGACGTTAGGGGTCGCGGACTTTGCAGTAAATGCGCAAAGACGGATGGACCGTGTAGGCAGCGGAAGCACATATCGCAGTCCATTGCTGTAGGACGCAATGGATGCATATGTAGTCTTTTGCCTACGATCCAGGCAGAAACAATAACGGCGACGTTATGAAACGTCGCCGCCAGTGATGTTTACTTGCCGCTTACGCTGACGCCGTAGAAGGAGTTCAAGCCAAACGGGCTGATCTTGAAGTCCTGCACGGTGTTGCGCATGGGTTGATACACCGTCGAGTGCGCGATGGGTGTCATCGGTACTGCATCTTTGAGGATATGTTGCGCCTGCTTGTACAGCTCGGTGCGTTTGGCGACATCCGATGTAGCCTTGGCTTCTTTTACGATGCCGTCGAATTTCTTGTCGCACCATTTGGAGAAGTTGTTGCCGGCCAGGGAGTCGCAGCCGAACAGCACGTTCAGCCAGTTGTCCGGGTCACCATTGTCGCCGCTCCAGCCAATGATCATGGCCTGGTTCTCGCCGCCTTTGGAGCGCTTGATGTACTCGCCCCACTCGTAGCTGACGATGTTGACCTTCAGGCCGATCTGTTTCCAGTCGTTCTGCAGCATCTCGGCCATCAGCTTGGCGTTGGGGTTATACGGACGCTGTACCGGCATGGCCCACAGGGTGATCTCGGTGCCTTCCTTGACGCCGGCTTCCTTGAGCAGTTCCTTGGCCTTGGCAGGATCGTACTTGGCATCCTTGATGGTGGTGTCGTAGGACCACTGGGTCGGTGGCATGGCGTTGACGGCCAGTTGGCCGGCGCCCTGGTACACGGAGTCGATGATCTGCTGCTTGTTCACCGACATGTCCAGTGCTTCACGTACGCGCAGGTCGGACAGCGGGTTGGCTGCGGTCTGGCCCTTGAGTACCGGCATGACGTTGTAGGCGATGTAGCCCAGGTTGAAACCGGCCTGGTGCGGCAGTTTCAGGTCCTTGTCTTCGCCCAGCGCCTTGAGGTCGGCCGGACGCGGGAACAGGGTGATCTGGCATTCGTTTTTCTTGAGCTTCTGGATACGCACCGACGGGTCGGTGGTGATGGCGAAGATCAGGTTGTCGATCTTCACGTCTTCAGGTTTCCAGTAGTCCTTGTTGCCGGTGTAGCGAATGTTCGAGTCTTTCTGGTAGCTCTTGAACACGAACGGGCCGGTGCCGATCGGCTTCTGGTTGATGTCGGCAGGTTTGCCTTCCTTCAACAGTTGGGCAGCGTATTCGGCGGACTGGATCGAGGCGAAGCTCATGGCCAGGTTCTGGATGAACGCCGCGTCCACGGTGCCAAGGGTGAACTTGACGGTGTGGTCATCGACTTTCTCGATGTTCTTGATGTTGGTGTCCATCCCCATGTCCGTGAAGTACGGGAACTCGGTGGGGTAGGCCTTACGGAATGGATCGTCTTTGTTGATCATCCGGTTGAAGGTGAACAGTACGTCGTCGGCCGAGAATTCACGAGTCGGCTTGAAGTACGGGGTGGTGTGGAACTTGACGCCTTCGCGCAGGTGGAAGGTGTACGTCAGGCCATCCGGGGACACGTCCCAGCTGGTGGCCAGGCCAGGAACCACGGCGGTGCCGCCACGTTCGAACTGGCTCAGACGGTTGAACATGGTTTCGGCCGAAGCATCGAAGTCTGTTCCGGTGGTGTACTGGCCTGGATCGAAACCGGCCGGGCTCCCTTCGGAGCAGAACACCAGGTTAGTTGCCGCAAGGGCTGCAGGGGCGGCGGCCATTAGGCCCGCGCTCACTAATAACGGAAGGACTGCGTGTTTGAGCATGTTGGCCTCATGATTTGTTGTCATTTTTGGTGGTGAGGGCGACCTCGTGAGTCGGCCTGCGGATACTTATGCAGGCGCCATACCCATTGCAAGATGCTGAACCGCTGCAGGGCTCAAAGTGTGGTACGAACGTACAGGAATGTCGCATTTATGAAAGTTTTGACATAAATGCATATATTTAGAGCGTTTTTTCGGTGCATCGGGCGCACCAGAAACGCCCAGCCGAGGCGCCTGGCGCACCCGGTTGGGGCGGTTGTGTTACTTCTCCAGACTCACGCCGTAGAACGGTGTCAGCCCAAACGGACTGATCTTGAAGTCCTGCACTTCCTTACGCAGCGGCTGGAAAACCGTCGAGTTTGCAATAGGCGTTATAGGCACCTGTTCCTTAAGGATTTTTTGTGCCTGTTGATACCACTTGATGCGCTGCTCGCGGTCATTGCTGACCTTGGCCTGCTGCACCAGCTTGTCGTAGGCCGGGTTACACCACTTGGCGTAGTTGCTGCCCTTGACCGCGGCACAACTGTAGAGCACGCCCAGCCAGTTATCCGGGTCACCGTTGTCGCCGGTCCAGCCGTAGATCATGGCGTCGTGTTCGCCGTTTTTAGCGCGTTTGATGTATTCGCCCCACTCATAGCTGACGATATTGGCCTTGATGCCGACCTTGGCCCAGTCCTGCTGGATCATCTGCGCCGACATGCGCGCGTTGGGGTTGGACGCACGCTGAACGGTCATCGCCCACAGGTTGATCGTAGTGCCGGGGGCAATACCTGCTTCTTTCAGTAGCGCCTTGGCCCTGGTCGGGTCATACGGGGCGTCCTTGATCGTCGGGTCATAAGACCACTGCGCCGGCGGCAGGGCGTTCTGCGCCAATTGTCCGGCGCCCTGATACACGGCTTTGATGATTGCCGGCTTGTCGATGGCCATGTCCAGCGCCTGGCGCACCTTGAGCTGATCCAGCGGCGGGTGGGTCACGTTGTAGGCGAGAAAACCCAGGTTGAACCCGGCCTGCTGCTGCACGCGCAGGTTGGGGTCCTGCTTGATCACTTCAATGTCCTGCGGGCGAGGGTAGCCGCTCACCTGGCATTCACCGGCCTTGAGCTTTTGCAGGCGTGAGGCCGCATCCGGGGTGATCGCGAACACCAGGTTGTCGAGTTTCACATCCTCGGGCTTCCAATACTGTTTATTGGCCACGTAGCGAATCTGCGAGTCCTTCTGGTAACGCTTGAACACAAACGGCCCGGTGCCGACGGGTTTCTGGTTGATGTCTTCGGCCTTGCCTTGCTTGAGCAACTGCGCGGCGTATTCGGCGGACTGGATCGAGGCGAAGCTCATGGCCAGGTTCTGCACGAACGAGGCATCGACGTTGTTCAGGTTGAAACGCACGGTATGCGCGTCGATTTTCTCGACGTTCCTGATCGTGGTGTTCAGGCCCATGTCGGTGAAGTACGGCGATTCGGACGGGTAGGCCTTGCGAAACGGGCTGTCGGCGTCGAGCAGGCGATTGAAGGTGAACAGCACGTCATCGGCATTGAAGTCGCGAGTCGGCGTGAAGAAATCAGTGGTGTGGAACTTCACGCCATCGCGCAGATGGAAGGTGTACGCCAGACCGTCTTTGGAGATATCCCAGCGGGTTGAAAGGCCGGGTTCGACTTCGGTGCCGCCGCGCTTGAACTGGGTCAGGCGGTTGAACACGGTTTCGGCCGAGGCGTCGAAGTCGGTGCCGCTGGTGTACTGGCTGGGGTCGAAACCGGCGGGGCTGGCTTCGGAGCAGTAGACCAGCGTTGTCGCCGCCTGGGCCATGGGCATGCAGGCCATGAGGCTGGCGGCAAGGAGCAGTGGTTTAAAAGCGATTCTTTCCATGGAGTCCCCTGAAGTGGCAGGCTTAAAAGCGGCCCAAACGAAAACGACGGTCACCGAGGTTACCGCCGTTCAGGGTTGTCAGGTAGAGACTGAGGCGCACTTGGGCACAGAATCCTGGTTTTTCGCAGCGTTCTATAGGCTGGAGGCCGCAAAATTCATGCAGCCTTCGCTTCAGGGCCAGGCTGACACAGGTCGTTGTAGTGCTCAGTGGACGTCCGTGAGCGGGCTCTCGATATTACGGTGCGGGGAAGGTCACGGGTTTATACGCAAAGGCCCACCATTTAACAGGATGCCAGTAGGGGTTTTTCTTTGACGGTTTGAGTTTTACGGTTTTAGCCAATTCTCGCGAGACATATTGTTCAGCTTCTGATCTGACCAGCGCCTTATCGGCTGCAGTCAGTGGGGTACTATGGTTGTTTTTCAGGGCTTCCAGATAGACAGCTTCCACTTTAAGAATGGCCGCGTTTATATTTTCCGGCGCGAGGTTCGTTGTCAGGGTACCACTGTAGCCTTTGACAGGACGCCCGATGAGTTTCTGAAATTGAGCCGCAAAGGAGGCGTCTCCACCGCTTGCAGAGTCACATGACAACAGCCGCACATTGTCGAACGTTTCCGGATGAATGTCTGCGTCGTGAAGTGTCTGAAGTAACTCTGCCGGCGTATGGAGTTTTTCGTTATATGAAACTTTTGCAATGCCCGTCTCAGGGTCGACACTGCCGTGTACCAATATGTTGAGTCTTTCTTGAGTGCCTTTTTTGTTGAAGTCGGTAAAGGTATAAAGTTTTTTATCTAGGGTGTTTAGTTCGTTGAGTTCTCCACTCAGGATTACGTTTTTTTCAGGCGTGGAGAAAAGCGCTTCGCCAGTCGGCAAACCTTCTATAGAGGTTAGAATTGAAGGTTTATTATCGGGTATTTCGCCGGTCGGATGAGTGCGCTCCACTTCACCGGCCGATGGCGTACCTTGTTCGTTTTGCAGGGTATTGGCGGTGTGCGGCATGTCGCTCTGGTTCGAGGCTTCTACTTTTCGCACGAACTGATGACTTCGGGTGCGCTCATCGTATGTCCAGCCGTATTGTTCGCGGTTTATGGTATTAGGTTTGATTTGTGCTTCACCCAGCCCAGCCTCCGCTGCCGATGGCGCAATTTCGTGTACCAGTTGCAGGCTGGCTATGATGGCTGCGGCCGTACCGCCCATGCGATCATTGGCGGTCATGCCATATATGGAATCATGGACACCGAAGACAATATTGCCTGCGTTGCCCACGATGGGTACGTACCCGAAGGTACGCCCCCACAACTCTTTGGCCTGCTTCCACATTTGCTGTGAGGAACCAAATACTTCAGTTTGGTCAGCCCACGTTGCATTGTTGACGTTTACCTCCTGGTAACTGGCGGCAATACCAGACTTTAAGTCTCCGAATCTCAAGTGGTAAGGATGCTTGCGAGATTGGGTGTAATTAAAGGCCTCTCTGACCGGTACTTGCTTGTCACTGAGCAGGTTTCGACGTCCGGGGTAGGTGGCTTGGTTACCTGAAATCAAATTATCGAGCACACTTGTCGCTGAGGGCCAGTGAGCATCGTTTCCACCTTGCCGGTCTCGGGCGTTGAAGCTACGTTGCAACGCTTCACGGTTGTTTTTAGCCCATTGGGCAAAATCGTCATCGCCTTTTATTTCAGCGACCGTGCCGTTCTTCAGATCAAACATCACGCCTTGATTGGGCCGGGTGTCATAATTGCCGTGATAATTGACGTAAGGGATAAACGCATACCCCGACAGCGGATAGCCGTATATATTCGGGATGACCACATTTCCATTCTTGTCCAGCGTGCGATCGATTGCCTCGCGCGCCTCAGGTGTTAACGTCTTATAAGTGTCTTTGTCGTTACGCAGACCTTGCAAGACACCCTTCACGACATAGGCATCGGCTTTTCCCGAGCGTTTTGCCAATGCGCCTGACGCGTCGCTCATGGGCTTGGCTATTTCATCTTTCCAATGATCTTGCAGCTTCGCACCCAGCGCTTCCAGATCGTTTATCTTGCTCCGGTCCTGTGGCTTGATTTCCAGAGTTTGAAAGTTGAGCAGGCCGCCGCCCGCTGGTCTATCGTGCTTCAGGGCTCCGGCTGCAATTTCCCAGGCAAAATACGTGCGCTTCTCAGTGTCGGTCTTGACTTCCGGTTTCCATTTCCCAACGTATGAATTGAACGTTACGGTGATTTTTTCATGGGGATCGAATCCCGCGGCTAACAATCCACCGCTGAAGTAGCCGGCAGGCTCCAGAAACTGGCGAGTCTTCTGGAACCGGATATTACTTTCGCCTTCCTCGCCACTTTCTATGTTCTTGATTTGCGTTACTACACGACCGGCGTAGGCGTCGATCCGTTGTAGACGCTCCTGTTGCGTATAGCTTGCCGTGGGCGGGGAAACGCTGACTGACCCATAAATGATCCCCTTGGCGACATCAAATTCATGATTGGGGGTTGGGGCGGGGTTCGGTTTTTGTCCCAGACCCAACGCTTCAGCTTCTGAGCGGGTCGGCGTGCCCGGAAGTGTATTTTCCAAGGGCAGCGCAGTGTTAATTGCATGCGTTGGGCGACTGTGTTGAGCAGGCGTTGTAACAGGGAGCTGTAGCACAGACGAGCGTATATTCATTGTCGGACCTATCTACTTATCAGTGATTAACAACATTTTCCGGGCGCGTGATAGCACCGCTGGCAGTGCGTGCGCCGCGTCATGTCATGATATTAAGAGAAGCGGGTCAGTGTTCTTTCGCCACTGATTAACTCATGTTTTCGGCTTCGTAATTTATATAAGCCACGGGGGATTACTCATCTTTCTGGTGCATCTGTTGATGCTGGCCTGCCTGCTACAGTTTGGAACCTTGCGCATGGAGTTATTTATCATTGGGTGGCTAAATGCGTGCGCAAGGTTCCACGTTATGCCTGTGCCCTGTATGGAAAAAAACGTGCATAAGAAGAGGCCTACAGCGTGTGGGTAAAACTTACCGCTATGGGCATTAGAGACCCGATGATCAAAAAAACGGCGCCAGCCTTCAAGGCTGCGCCGTTTTTTTGAATTGAGAGGCTTACTGCAGAACTTCAATCACTCCATCAGCACTCATGCTTACCTGGCTGGTGCCGGCTTCGACTTCCGGCGTCGGCGCTGAATCAGCCATGGCCGCCTTCATCATCATCGCGCCATTGCGTGCGTAGGGCATCGGGTAGCCATTGGTGTTGAAGTTGAGGTTGACGATCTTGTAGCCCTTGCCACCCAAGGCATCGGTCGCCAATTGCGCACGGGCCTTGAACGCAGCCACTGCGTCCTTGAGCAACGCATCTTCGCTGGTCTTGCGCGTGGTGTCGGCGATGGCGAAGTCCATGTTCTGCATTTTCAGGGTATTCAGCAGCTCGCCGGTGAGCTTGGACAGCGCCGGGAAGTCCGCGCTTTCCAGGCGCAGTTCGGCGCGTTCACGCCAGCCGGTGATCTTCTGGTTCTTGTTGTCGTAGATCGGGTAGCTGTTGCGGCTGCCCTGGCGCAGGGTCACGGCCTTGACTTCACGGGCCTGGCCGAGCGCGGTGTTCATGGTGTTGGTGATGTCGGCGGCGAGCTTGGCCGGGTCGCTGTTCTGCGATTCGGTGTAGAGGGTGACGATCATCTTGTCGCGGGCGACTTCCTGGCTGACTTCGGCGCGCAGGGAAATCTGGTTGTAATGCAGTTCGTCGGCGGCCAGCGCCGGCAGGCTGGCCAGGGTGCTGGCGCCGAGGGTGAGCAGGGCTGCGCTGCGAGTGAAACGAGACATGGAAGCTCCTTGGGACAGTGGTGTTGGTATGACTGTAGACGTTGGTGTCGGGTTCTTCGGGTTTACACATTACCTACAATGCGGCGCATGCCGACGAACGGCGGTCTGTGCGGCCTGCGTCAAAGAGCCACACGCGCCCTGTCTGCGCTGCTGCTTCGTTTATACTCCTGGCGATCCGCCTGCAGCGCTCATCGGGAGAGCCCATGCTCGCCGCCGTAAAACTGACTTCCGCCACCCGCCAGAACCTCTGGCGCCTGACGTTTATCCGCACCCTGGTACTGGCCGCACAGGCCGGCTCCGTGGGGCTCGCCTATTGGTTCGATCTGCTGCCGCTGCCCTGGCTGCCGCTGGGTGTGACGCTGGGGTTCTCCACGGTGTTGTGCGTGTTTACCGTGATCCGGTTGCGTACCACCTGGCCGGTCACCGAGCTGGAGTATGCGCTGCAGTTGGCCTGCGACCTGTTTATCCACAGTGTGTTGCTTTATTTCTCCGGCGGTTCCACCAACCCGTTCGTTTCCTATTACCTGGTGCCGCTGACCATCGCCGCCGTGACCTTGCCATGGCGCTATTCGGTGGTGCTGTCGGGGATTGCGCTGACCCTCTACACCCTGCTGCTGGCCCAGTTCTATCCGTTGCAAACCTTCCCCATCGCGCGGGAAAACCTGCAGATCTACGGGATGTGGTTGAGCTTTGCGCTGTCGGCGGCGGTCATCACCTTTTTTGCCGCACGCATGGCTGAAGAACTGCGCCGCCAGGAAGAATTGCGTGCCATTCGCCGCGAAGAGGGCCTGCGCGACCAGCAACTGCTCGCCGTCGCCACCCAGGCCGCCGGCGCTGCCCATGAGCTGGGTACGCCGTTGGCGACCATGAGCGTATTGCTCAAGGAAATGACCCAGGATCATCATGACCCGGCCTTGCAGGACGACCTCGGCGTGCTGCAGGAGCAGGTCAAGCAGTGCAAGCTGACCTTGCAGCAACTGGTGCGCGCCGCCGAAGCCAATCGCCGCCTGGCGGTGCAGATGCAGGACGTCACCCAATGGCTCGACGAAGCCCTGAACCGCTGGCACCTGATGCGCCCCGAAGCCAGTTACCGCTTCACCCTGCTGGGCCAGGGCAGCGTGCCGCGCATGGCGCCGCCGCCTGACCTCACCCAGGCGTTGCTCAACCTGTTGAACAACGCCGCCGACGCCTGCCCCGAAGGCCTGGGCGTGCAGTTGGACTGGGACGCGGAACACGTCACCATCAGCATCCGTGACCACGGCGCCGGCGTGCCGCTGGCCATTGCCGAGCAGATCGGCAAACCCTTCTTTACCACCAAGGGCAAAGGCTTCGGCCTGGGCCTGTTTTTGAGCAAGGCCAGCGTGACCCGCGCGGGCGGCTCAGTGAAACTCTACAGTCATGAGGAAGGTGGCACGCTCACCGAGCTGCGCCTGCCCCGTGTCGCACGAGGAGATAGCGATGAGTGACGAGATTCAAGTCGAAGGCGAAGAACTGCCGCACCTGTTGCTGGTAGACGACGACGCCACCTTTACCCGCGTGATGGCGCGTGCTATGAGCCGTCGCGGCTTTCGCGTGAGCACCGCAGGTTCCGCCGAAGAAGGCTTGAGCATCGCCCAGGCCGATCTGCCGGACTACGCCGCGCTCGACCTGAAAATGGACGGCGACTCGGGTCTGGTGCTGTTGCCCAAGCTGCTGGAACTCGACCCGGAAATGCGCGTAGTGATCCTCACCGGGTACTCCAGCATCGCCACCGCCGTCGAGGCCATCAAACGCGGCGCCTGCAACTACCTGTGCAAGCCGGCCGACGCCGACGACGTGCTGGCCGCGCTGCTCTCCGAGCACGCCGACCTCGACACCCTGGTGCCGGAAAACCCGATGTCGGTGGACCGCCTGCAGTGGGAGCATATCCAGCGTGTACTGACCGAGCACGAAGGCAATATCTCGGCCACCGCCCGCGCCCTCGGCATGCATCGCCGTACCTTGCAACGCAAGTTGCAAAAGCGTCCGGTGCGCCGCTGAACCTAAGCTGAACGACCCGTCTCAGGCCGCACGGAGCCTTGAACCGATCCCTTATGATCGGTTCAAACGCCTGCCATTTTTCCTACAGAGCCTGAACGATGAACCAGAACGCAGAGTATTCCGCGGTCAATGACGCCGTGCATGGGCAATTCTTCCGTCGAACCTGGGCGATGATCACGCCGTATTGGCGCAGTGAGGAGAAGGGCAGGGCGTGGTTGTTGCTGGCGGCAGTGATCGCGCTGTCGCTGTTCAGCGTGGCGATCTCCGTGTGGATCAACCACTGGTACAAGGATTTCTACAACGCACTGGAGAAGAAGGACACCGCCGCGTTCTGGCAACTGATCGGCTATTTTTGCGGGATCGCGACGGTGGCCATTCTCGGTGCGGTCTACCGCTTGTACCTGACGCAGATGCTGACCATCCGCTGGCGCGCCTGGCTGACCGAAAAACACTTCGCGCGCTGGCTGGCGCACAAGAATTATTACCAACTGGAGCAGGGCGGTTACACCGACAACCCCGACCAGCGGATTTCCGAAGACCTCAACAGCTTCACGTCCAACACCTTGAGCCTGGGTCTGGGACTGCTGCGCAACGTCGTCAGCCTGGTGTCGTTTTCCGTGATCCTGTGGGGCGTGTCGGGCAGCATTGAAGTGTTCGGTTTCACCATCCCCGGGTACATGTTCTGGTGTGCGCTGGTCTACGCCGGTGTCGGCAGCTGGTTGACCCACCTGATCGGGCGTCGCTTGATCGGCTTGAGCAACCAGCAGCAACGCTTCGAAGCCGACTTGCGTTTCTCCATGGTGCGGGTGCGCGAGAATGCCGAGAGCATCGCCTTGTACAACGGCGGGCCCAACGAGAACCAGCGCCTGAAGACGCGCTTCGGCAGGGTATGGCACAACTACTGGGACATCATGAAAGTGTCCAAGCGCCTGACCTTTTTTACCGCCGGTTATGAGCAGATCGCTATCGTGTTCGCGTTTATCGTGGCGGCCCCGCGTTACTTCGCCGGCAAGATCGAGCTGGGCGAGCTGATGCAGATCAACTCGGCGTTCGGCAACGTGCAGGGCAACTTCAGCTGGTTTATCAGTGCCTACACCGACCTCGCCGCCTGGCGCGCCACCAGCGACCGTTTGTTGAGCTTCCAGCAAGCCATGACCGAAAACGAGCAGCGTCCGGCCGCTATCGAGGTGAATGCCGAAGGCGAACGTCTGATGGTGCAGGGCCTGGGCATGAACCTGGCCGATGGCCGTCACTTGCTCACCGATGCGAACATGATTGTCGAGCCGGGCCAGCGCCTGATGCTCAGCGGTCGCTCCGGCAGCGGCAAGAGCACCCTGCTGCGTGCCATGGGCCGCTTGTGGCCGGCGGGTCACGGCAGTATTCGCCTGCCAGCGGCACGTTATCTGTTCCTGCCGCAAAAGCCTTACCTGCCGATCGGCACGTTGAAGGCGGTGTTGAGTTATCCACAGGACGACAGCGCCTATACGGCCGAACGTTATGCACAGGTGCTGGAAACCTGCCGCCTGCCGCAGCTGGTTGCGCGCCTGGACGAGGCCAACCATTGGCAGCGCATGCTTTCGCCCGGCGAGCAGCAGCGTCTGGCTTTTGCCCGCGCCTTGTTGTTCGCGCCGCAGTGGCTGTACATGGACGAGGCGACATCGGCCATGGATGAGGAGGATGAGGCCAGCCTGTATCAAGCCTTGATCGATGAACTTCCGGGGCTGAGCATCGTCAGCGTCGGCCATCGCAGCAGCCTCAAGCGCTTCCATGGGCGGCATGTGCGGATCGAGGGTGGCTGGTTGCAGGAGCAACCCGTTTCCTGAACCTTGGCTGCGGTCAGCGTGGGAGGGGGCTTGCTCCCGATAGCGGGGTGTCAGTTACAGCTGAGCTGACTGATGCATTGCTATCGGGAGCGAGCCCCCTCCCACATTTGATTTTTGTTGTGTTGGAGAAGCGAGTCTCAAACAAAAAGCCCGGCTGATCATCGATCAACCGGGCTTTTTGTCGTGCCTGAAAAGACTTACTTCTTCAAGCCGTAATGCTCATCCAGCATGCCGGGGGCGTTCGGCGTTTTTGGCGCGTAGTCCCGTGGTGGCTCCTGGTTTTCCCGGGGTGGGGTCAGGCGTTCCCGTGGCGCTTGCGGTGCATCGGAATGCAGCGCGGCCAGCAGACGCTGGCGGGTGATGTCATCCAGGGCCAGGCGGTTGGCGCCATCGGCCAGATGATCCTGTACATCCTGGTAGCTCTGGGTGAGTTTCTTGACCAGGGTCGCGGTGCTGTTGAAGTGGGTAACAACCTCGTTCTGATAACTGTCAAAACGTTCCTGAATGTCATCCAGCTGACGCTGCGTGCGGTTAGGCGCGGCATTCGGCAGCAGGCGAGCAACCAGGAATCCAATGGCGACACCGGCAACCAGGGCAAGAGTCGGCAACAACCAAACTAAGAGCGAGTGTTCCACGAGTCCTTCCTCTATAAACGGCTTTGCTTTACGTTAACGGCTCGGACCTGCGCTGTATACCGCGATTAAGCTCGCAATGATGCCATGCACAGACTTTTAGCTAGACGAGTCGACCCTTTGAGAGGTCACGGAGTTCATCTCTTGCTCATGCGTGAAACCCCCGTTTTGATCGATGGCCCGGTGGGCCAATTGGAAGCCCTGTACCTGGATCACCCCGAGCCACGCGGCCTGGCGCTGATCTGCCATCCCAACCCGGTGCAGGGCGGGACCATGCTCAATAAAGTCGTTTCGACCCTGCAGCGCACCGCACGCGATGCTGGTTTGATTACGCTGCGTTTTAATTACCGTGGCGTCGGCGCCAGTGCTGGCACCCATGACATGGCCTCCGGTGAAGTCGACGATGCCGAAGCGGCTGCCACCTGGCTGCGGGAAAAACACCCTGACCTGCCGATCACCCTGCTCGGCTTTTCGTTCGGCGGTTATGTGGCCGCCAGCCTCGGCGGGCGCCTGGAAGCCAGGGGTGAACAACTCGCGCATTTGTTCATGGTCGCCGCTGCGGTGATGCGCCTGCGCGATAACGATGTGCTGCCGCTGGGTTGCCCGCTGACCGTGATCCAGCCGGAAACCGACGAAGTGGTCGACCCGCAACTCGTCTACGACTGGTCCGCTGCCTTGAATCGCCCCCATGAGCTGCTGAAAGTGGCAGAATGCGGGCACTTTTTTCATGGCAAGCTCACCGATCTGAAGGATCTGGTGCTGCCGCGCCTCTCGAATTGACAGCAGTCTGATAAGCGATTACCCATGACGACTCGTACCCGTATCCTCACCGGCATTACCACCACCGGCACGCCGCACCTGGGCAACTACGCCGGTGCGATTCGCCCGGCGATCCTCGCCAGCCAGGACGCCAATGCCGACTCCTTCTATTTCCTGGCCGACTACCACGCCCTGATCAAGTGCGATGACCCGCAGCGCATTCAGCGCTCGCGCATGGAAATCGCCGCGACCTGGCTGGCCGGTGGCCTGGATGTGAACCGGGTGACGTTCTATCGCCAGTCCGACATCCCGGAAATCCCCGAGCTGACCTGGCTGCTGACCTGCGTGGCGGCCAAGGGCCTGCTCAATCGCGCCCACGCGTACAAGGCTTCGGTGGACAAGAACGTGGAGGCCGGCGAAGACCCGGATGCGGGCATCAGCATGGGCCTGTACAGCTACCCGGTGCTGATGGCAGCGGACATCCTGATGTTCAACGCGCACAAGGTGCCGGTCGGTCGCGACCAGATCCAGCACGTGGAGATGGCCCGGGATATCGGCCAGCGTTTCAACCACCTGTTCGGCAAGGGCAAGGAGTTTTTTACCATGCCCGAGGCGCTGATCGAAGAAAGCGTTGCCACCTTGCCGGGCCTGGATGGCCGCAAGATGTCCAAGAGCTACGACAACACCATCCCGTTGTTCACCAGCGCCAAGGACATGAAGGACGCGATCTCGCGCATCGTCACCGATTCCCGCGCACCGGGCGAAGCCAAGGATCCGGACAATTCACACCTGTTCACCCTGTACCAGGCGTTTGCCAGCAAGGCCGAGGAAGAACAGTTCCGCGCTGAGTTATTACAGGGCCTGGGCTGGGGCGAGGCGAAGAACCGCCTGTTCCAACTGCTCGACGGCCAGCTTGGCGAAGCCCGCGAGCGTTATCACACGTTGATGTCGCGCCCGTCGGACATGGAAGACCTGCTGCTGGTGGGCGCGAAGAAGGCCCGTGCCGTGGCCGCACCGTTTCTGGCTGAACTGCGCGAGGCCGTTGGCCTGCGTTCGTTCGTCGAGCAGGCTGCAGCACCGGTCGCCACGAAAAAGAAAGCCGCGAAAACCGCGCGTTTTGTAAGCTTCCGCGAAGACGACAGTTTCCGCTTTCGTCTCCTGGCCGCCGATGGCGAGCAGTTGCTGTTGTCGCGCAACTTCGCCGATGGCAAAGCGGCGGGCGCGGTAACCAAGCAATTGCACAGCGGCGACGCGCTGGAGGTGCGCAATGAAGGCTTGGCCTTCAGCGTATGGCTGGACGGCAACCCGGTGGCCGACAGTGCCGAGTTCGCCGACGAAGCGTCACGCGATGCCGCCATCGCCGCCTTGCGCATTGCGTTGACCCCCTTCGAGGATTAACCCGACCAAGGGTTGATTGCCATTATTCAGGGCCGTCGTTACAGTGACGGCCCGTTTTTGTTGCCTTGCTAACGAAATTATGACGCCCCTAGAACGATATCAAGCTGATCTGAAACGCCCTGAATTCTTCCATGATGCGGCGCAGGAAAATGCCGTGCGTCATTTGCAGCGCCTGTACGACGACCTCGTCGCGGCTTCGCAGAACAAGCCCGGGATGTTCAGCAAGCTGTTTGGCAAGAAAGACCAGACGCCGGTCAAGGGCCTGTACTTCTGGGGCGGCGTCGGCCGGGGCAAGACTTACCTGGTGGACACCTTCTTCGAAGCGCTGCCGTTCAAGGAAAAGGTGCGCACGCACTTTCACCGCTTCATGAAGCGCGTGCACGAAGAGATGAAAACCCTGCCGGGCGAGAAAAACCCGCTGACCATTATTGCCAAGCGCTTTTCCGACGAAGCCAAGGTGATCTGCTTCGATGAGTTTTTCGTCTCCGACATCACCGACGCCATGATCCTCGGCACTTTGATGGAAGAGCTGTTCAAGAACGGCGTGACCCTGGTTGCTACCTCGAACATCGTGCCCGACGGCTTGTACAAGGACGGCCTGCAACGAGCGCGCTTCCTGCCGGCCATTGCGCTGATCAAGCAGAACACCGAAATCGTCAACGTCGACAGCGGCGTCGACTACCGCCTGCGTCATCTCGAGCAAGCGGAGTTGTTCCACTTCCCGTTGAACGAAGCGGCCCACGAAAGCCTGAAGAAAAGCTTCCGCGCGCTGACGCCGGAATGCACCCAGGCGGTGGAAAACGACAAGCTGATGATCGAGAACCGCGAAATCATCGCCTTGCGTACCTGCGACGACGTGGCCTGGTTCGAATTCCGCCAACTGTGCGACGGCCCCCGCAGCCAGAACGACTACATCGAACTGGGCAAGATCTTCCACGCGGTGATCCTCAGCGGCGTGGAACAGATGAGCGTGACCACCGACGATATTGCGCGGCGGTTCATCAACATGGTCGATGAGTTCTACGACCGTAACGTCAAGCTGATCATCTCGGCGGAAGTCGAGCTCAAGGATCTCTACACCGGCGGTCGCCTTAATTTCGAGTTCCAGCGCACCCTGAGCCGTTTGCTCGAGATGCAGTCCCACGAGTTCCTGTCGCGCGGGCACAAGCCGTAAGCAGTTTCTAGGGCTGTGGAGTTTTAATGTGGGAGGGGGCTTGCCCCCGATAGCGGTGAATCAGTCAGTGCATCATTGGCTGACAGACTGCTATCGGGAGCAAGCCCCCTCCCACATTGGTTTTGTGTCTATCCCCAATTAAGCCGCTTGCTGGAATTGCTGGCGGTATTGGTTCGGTGAAAGTTCGGTGTGCTGCCTGAACAACCGCGCGAAGAAGCTCGCATCGTCATACCCCACCTCATAGCTGATGGTCTTGATGCTCTTGCGGCTGCCCGAGAGCAGGCCCTTGGCCGTCTCGATTCGCAGGCGTTGCAGGTAGTGCAGCGGCTTGTCGCCGGTGGCGGTCTGGAAGCGGCGCATGAAGTTGCGAATGCTCATACCGTGTTCGCGGGCCACGTCTTCGAAGCGAAACTTGTCGGCGAAATGCTCTTCGAGCCAGTGCTGGATCTGCAGGATGATCACGTCCTGGTGCAGCTTCTGCCCGCCAAAGCCAATGCGTCCCGGCGAATAATTGCGCTGCACCTCATAGAGGATGTCGCGGGCCACGGCCTGGGCGATATTGGCGCCGCAGAAGCGTTCTATCAGGTAGATGTAGAGGTCGCAGGCCGAGGTGGTGCCGCCGGCGCAATACAGGTTGTCGGCGTCGGTCAGGTGCTTGTCCTGATTGAGGTGCACCTGGGGAAAGCGCTCGCTGAAGGCCGTGAAGAAGCGCCAGTAGGTGGTCGCCTCCTTGCCATCGAGCAGACCGGCTTCGGCCAGCCAGAACACCCCGGTGGCCTCGCCGCAGAGTACGGCACCGCGTGCGTGTTGTTCGCGCAGCCACGGCAGCACTTGCGGGTAGCGGGTGCACAGGGTCTCGAAGTCGTCCCAGAAGGCTGGCAACACGATGATGTCGGCGTCTTCCAGGCCGCCGTCCACCGGCATGATCACATCGCTGAAGCTGCGCACCGGTTGGCCGTCGGGGCTGACCAGGCGGGTTTCGAAGCCCGGGGTCAGGCCCAGACCCTGCTGTTTGCCGTAGCGCAGGCTGGCGAGGTGAAAGAAATCCTTGGCTTGCATGAGCGTGGACGCGAACACCCGGTCAATGGCCAGGATGCTGACGCGCCGCAACGGCGTGGAGGCTTGGTTGGACATGATTTCATTTATTCTTATAGGGGAAAGTGGTCACCAGACGGCTGGATCGTCTTATTTTTCGTCGTGTGTGTCCAGTGCCCCGTGACGCCATCGAAAGCAGCTCCCCTGCGTGTTCACACATCAAGTGTGGAAGGGGCTTGCTCCCGATGGCGGTCTACTGATCAATCAGGGTGCAGGGTTAGGGTGCTCCTTCTGAATCGCCTCAATCCCTTCCAGCACTTCCTTCGACAGCGTCAGCCCGGCACTGGCAATGTTACTGTCCAGTTGTGCAAGGCTTGTGGCGCCAATGATATTGCTGGTCACGAACGGCTGTTGCGTGACGAACGCCAGGGCCATCTGCGCCGGGTCCAGGCCGTGTTCCCGTGCCAGCGCCACATAGCGGCTGCATGCCGCTTCCGACTGCGGGTTGAAATAGCGGCTGAAGCGGCTGTATTCCGTCAGCCGCGCCTTGGCCGGGCGCGCGCCGTTTTCATATTTGCCGCTGAGCATGCCGAACGCCAGCGGCGAGTAGGCCAGCAAGCCGCACTGTTCGCGAATCGCCACTTCCGCCAAGCCTACTTCAAAGCTGCGGTTGAGCAGGTTGTAGGGGTTCTGGATCGACACCGCGCGCGGCCAGCCGCGGGCTTCGGCCAGGGCCAGGAATTTCATGGTGCCCCATGGGGTTTCGTTGGACAGGCCGATGTGGCGGATCTTGCCGGCCTTGACCTGCTCGTCCAGCGCTTCGAGGGTTTCCTCCAGTGGGGTGATGTCCGGCTGATCCTCGTGCTGGTAGCTCAGCTTGCCGAAGAAGTTGGTGTTGCGCTCCGGCCAGTGCAGTTGATACAGATCGATCCAGTCGGTTTGCAGGCGCTTGAGGCTGGCGTCCAGCGCCTGGACGATGTGGGTGCGGTTGTGTTTGAGGTTACGGTCGCGGATATAGTCGATACCGTTGCCGGGGCCGGCGATCTTGCTGGCGAGGATCCAGTCGGCCCGGTCGCCGCGGCTTTTGAAGTAGTTGCCGATATACCGCTCGGTGGTGGCATAGGTGTCGGCCTTGGGCGGCACCGGGTACATTTCGGCGGTATCGAGGAAGTTGATCCCGGCCGCCTTGGCCCGCTCGATCTGTGCGAAAGCCTCTGCCTCGCTGTTCTGCTCACCCCAGGTCATGGTGCCCAGGGCTATCGCGCTCACGTTCAGATCCGTACGGCCCAGCTGTCGATAATCCATCGGGTACTCCTTGCAGGGAAAACAATCATAAAAGCAGGTTGAATTTTTTTTCGCAATCTGCATAATTGCCCACCTCTTTCTGCAGTGGAAGTGATGCGCCGTCTGCCGAAGAATCTTGCCGTTGAACGGACGCGCCGACCCGAGCCCCCGATAGCGTCTGTATCCGGCTGCCTTTGACTTGTCAAAGTACGCACTATTCAGTAAGATCCGCCGTCTAATTTACAGGGCGGCCCCTGAGGCTATTAAAGAATGACAACTTTTACTGCAAAACCGGAAACAGTTCAGCGCGACTGGTTTGTCGTCGACGCCGCTGGTCAGACCCTGGGTCGTCTGGCCACTGAAGTCGCCAGCCGTCTGCGTGGCAAGCACAAGCCTGAGTACACCCCTCACGTTGATACCGGTGACTACATCGTGATCATCAACGCTGAGCAGGTACGTGTTACCGGCAACAAAGCGCAAGACAAAATGTACTACCGTCACTCCGGTTTCCCAGGCGGTATCAAGTCTTCCAACTTTGAAGGCCTGATCTCCAAGAAGCCTGAAGCCCCGATCGAAATCGCGGTCAAAGGCATGCTGCCGAAGGGCCCACTGGGTCGCGATATGTTTCGCAAGCTGAAAGTCTATGCGGGCGCTGTACACCCTCATGCTGCTCAGCAGCCCCAAGAACTGAAGTTTTAACGGAATAGTTCATTATGTCGGCGACTCAAAATTACGGCACTGGCCGTCGCAAAACCGCAACCGCACGCGTTTTCCTGCGTCCGGGCACTGGTAACATCTCGATCAACAACCGCACTCTGGAAAACTTCTTCGGTCGCGAAACTGCCCGCATGGTAGTTCGTCAGCCGCTGGAACTGACCGAGACCGTTGAAAAGTTCGACATCTACGTCACTGTTATCGGTGGCGGTGTAAGTGGTCAGGCTGGCGCAATCCGCCACGGTATCACTCGCGCTCTGATGCAGTACGACGAAACCCTGCGTGGCGCTCTGCGCAAAGCTGGCTTCGTGACTCGCGATGCCCGTGAAGTTGAACGTAAGAAAGTCGGTCTGCGTAAAGCGCGTAAGCGTCCGCAGTACTCGAAGCGTTAATTCGCTTTACGTTCCACAAAAACGCCCAGTCTCCTCACGGAGCTGGGCGTTTTTTATTGCCCGGAGTTTTCGTATTTTTTGCCGTGACAACATGCCGCGTCCTTATACTTCAAGGGCTGCTGGCTGGGGTCAGGGACATTCCCTATTCATCAGTCTGGCTTTTAACTACCATCCGACAACATTTTTACAGACAGACATTCAACACTGAGCAGGTGCCTGATTTAGCAGGCTATAGAGCCGATGGGGAGAGGACTGAATGAGCAATGACGGCGTGAATGCAGGCCGGCGCCGCTTCCTGGTAGCAGCCACCTCCGTGGTGGGCGCTGCAGGAGCGGTCGGTGCTGCGGTTCCGTTCGTGGGGTCATGGTTCCCCAGTGCCAAGGCGAAAGCTGCGGGCGCGCCGGTGAAGGTGAATGTCAGCAAGATCGAGCCGGGGCAGCAGATGATTGCCGAGTGGCGCGGCCAGCCGGTATTCATTGTGCGCCGTACCGAGGAAATCCTGAGGAACCTGAAAACCCTGGACGGCCGGCTGTCTGACCCCACCTCCGAGCATTCCGACCAGCCCGCCTACGCCAGGAATGAAGTGCGTTCGATCAAGCCCGAGATTCTGCTGCTGGTCGGTCTGTGTACTCACCTGGGTTGCTCACCTTCCTTTCGCCCTGAAGTAGCACCGATCGACCTGGGCAAGGACTGGGTCGGCGGCTACTTCTGTCCGTGTCACGGTTCCCACTACGACCTCGCCGGGCGCGTCTACAAGTCCCAGCCTGCGCCGCTGAACCTGCCCGTACCGCCGCATTCCTACGAAACGGACGACCTTATTGTCATTGGCCTCGACAGGGAGAATGGGTGATGAGCAAGTTCATGGACTGGATCGACGCGCGCTTCCCCGCCACCAAAATGTGGGAAGACCACCTCAGCAAGTATTACGCGCCGAAAAACTTCAACTTCTTTTACTTCTTCGGCTCCCTGGCGCTGCTGGTGCTGTTCAATCAGATCATCACCGGCGTCTGGCTGACGATGAGCTACACACCCACGGCTGAAGAGGCATTCGCCTCCGTTGAAGGCATCATGCGTGACGTCAACCACGGAGCCATCATTCGCCTGCTGCACGCCGTGGGCGCTTCGATGTTCTTTATCGTCATCTACCTGCACATGTTCCGTGGCCTGCTCTACGGTTCCTACCAGAAGCCCCGCGAGCTGGTGTGGGTGTTTGGCATGCTGATCTACCTGGCGCTCATGGCCGAAGCCTTTATGGGTTACCTGCTGCCATGGGGGCAGATGTCGTACTGGGGCGCCCAGGTGATCATCTCGCTGTTCGGCGCGATCCCGGTGATTGGCAGCGACCTGGCCCAGTGGATCCGGGGCGACTACCTGGTCTCCGGCATCACCCTGAACCGTTTCTTCGCCCTGCACGTAGTGGCCCTGCCGATCGTGATCCTGGGTCTGGTGGTGCTGCACATTCTGGCGCTGCATGAAGTGGGGTCCAACAACCCGGATGGTGTGGACATCCAGCAGCACAAGGACGAGAACGGCATCCCACTGGACGGCATTGCGTTTCACCCGTACTACACCGTGAAAGACCTTGTGGGCGTGGTGGTATTCCTGTTCGTGTTCTGCTCGATCGTGTTCTTTTTCCCGGAAATGGGTGGTTATTTCCTCGAGAAGCCCAACTTCGAGCCTGCCAACGCGTTCAAGACGCCTGAGCACATTGCTCCGGTGTGGTACTTCACGCCGTTCTACGCGATCCTGCGCGCCATCCCCGACAAACTCATGGGCGTGATCGCCATGGGCGCGGCCATCGCCGCGTTGTTCGTGCTGCCCTGGCTTGACCGCAGTGCAGTCAAGTCCATGCGCTACAAGGGCTGGCTGAGCAGGATCTGGCTGTGGCTGTTCTGCATTTCGTTCGTGACCCTGGGCGTGCTGGGGCTACTGGCGCCGACGCCTGGGCGCACGGTGCTGGCACAGGTCTGCACCTTTCTGTACTTCGCCTACTTCATGCTGATGCCGTTCTACACCCGGTTCGAGAAAACCAAACCGGTACCGGAAAGGGTGACGGGCCGATGAAAAAACTATTCGTGGCATTGATGGTGGCGGCGCTGCCGCTGCTGGCCTGCGCCACCGAGCAAGGCGCGCCGTTGGAGCACGTCGACATCGACGTGTCCGACAAGGCCGCCATGCAGGACGGCGCGCGCACCTTCGTCAACTATTGCATGGGCTGCCACAGCGCCAAGTACCAGCGCTATGAGCGCGTGGCCGACGACTTGGGCATCCCTCACGCACTGATGCTGGAGAAGCTGGTGTTCACCGGCGCCAGGATCGGCGACCACATGGACATCGGCATGCAGCCTGCGGACGCCAAGGCCTGGTTTGGCGCGGCACCGCCCGACCTGACCCTGGTGGCCCGGGTTCGTGGCACCGATTGGCTGTACGGCTACCTCACGTCGTTCTACGAAGACACGGCCCGGCCATGGGGCGTGAACAACAAGGTCTCCCCGAATGTGGGCATGCCGAACGTTCTGGTCGGCCTGCAGGGTCGCCAGGTGTTAGGATGCACGCAGGTTCAGGTCGTTGAAGACGGCAAGAAGCACTATGATCCGTTGACCGGCACGCCGCTGACCCACCAAGCGTGTGATCAACTGACCATCGTGCCCAACACCGGTAAGCTGAGTGAAGCGCAGTTTGACGAGAAGGTCAGAAACCTGGTGACCTTCCTGGCCTACTCGGCCAACCCGGTCAAATTGCAGCACCAGCGCATCGGTACGTACGTCTTGCTTTACCTGGCTTTCTTCTTTGTATTCGCCTATCTGCTCAAACGTGAATACTGGAAGGATGTGCATTGATCCAACCGTGAGCAATTGCTGTTAATCTTGCGCGCCCAGCGGCTTCTCTGACTACACGGCGACCCGGTTGAACCGGGTGCTGCAGAGAATCCCCCTGGGCGCGCTCGTTTTTGAGCTTTCGATAATTTCAACAAGCGAGGAGGACCGCCATGGGCGTGACCAACCGGTTGGCCTGTTACTCCGACCCCGCCGACCACTATTCCCACCGAGTACGCATCGTGCTCGCAGAGAAGGGTGTCAGCGCCGAGATCATCAGTGTGGAAGCGGGTCGTCATCCGCCGAAGCTGATCGAAGTGAACCCTTACGGCAGCTTGCCCACCCTGGTCGATCGTGACCTGGCGTTGTGGGAGTCGACCGTGGTGATGGAATACCTGGATGAGCGTTACCCGCATCCGCCTTTGCTGCCGGTGTATCCGGTGGCGCGTGCCAACAGCCGCCTGCTGATTCATCGGATCCAGCGCGATTGGTGCGGGCTGGTGGATGTGATCCTCGATTCGCGCAGCAAAGAGGCCGCCCGTGTCATGGCGCGCAAGGAATTGCGCGAGAGCCTGACAGGCGTTTCGCCGTTGTTCGCGGATAAACCTTTTTTCCTCAGCGAGGAACAAAGTTTGGTGGATTGCTGCCTATTACCCATACTCTGGCGCTTGCCGATTCTGGGCATTGAACTGCCACGGCCGGCCAAGCCGTTGCTTGATTACATGGAGCGCCAATTTGCGCGTGAGGCTTTCCAGGCGAGTCTGTCTGGTGTCGAACGCGACATGCGCTAAGGCCTAAGGAGCCGTTGATGAACTCCAGTCGACCCTATTTGGTCCGCGCGCTCTACGAGTGGATTGTGGACAATGATTGCACCCCGCACATGCTGGTCAATTCCGAATTCCCCAAGGTGGATGTGCCGCAGGGTTTTGCCAGTGATGGACAAATTGTGCTGAACGTATCACCCAGTGCCGTGCGCCACCTGCACATGGACAACGAAGCCGTCAGCTTCGAAGGGCGTTTCGGCGGTGTGCCGCACACGCTGTTCGTGCCGATTGGCGCCATCCTCGGCATCTACGCCCGGGAAAATGGCCAGGGCATGGTCTTCGATCTGGAATCGCCTTTCGAGGACGAGCCGTCCATCGAAGGCGAGGGCGGTAGTGATCTACCGCCGCCGGATTCGGAACCCCCGCGCCCCAGCGGCCGGCCGAGCTTGAAAGTGGTGAAGTAAAAGGTTTGTCCTTGCGGACGCACTGAATCAATGCCCCGGCGTGTGTCGGGGCATTTTTTTGCGCGCAGGATAGGGGTGAAAGTCGCGCCTGGACGGTGATCGTACAACCACCATGGGCTATGATGCGTGCTCAAGCTCACCGAGAAAGATGATTCATCATGGAAAACGCCAGCGCCGCCCCTCGTCTTCCCCGCAAGCGCCGCAGCCTTGCCCAGGAATTGGTCACGGTGTTGTCCGAGCAGATCCGTGACGGCCAGCTCAAGCGCGGTGACAAGTTGCCCACCGAGTCGGCGATCATGGACGCCCATGGTGTCAGCCGCACGGTGGTGCGCGAAGCCATCTCGCGCCTGCAGGCGGCGGGGCAGGTGGAGACCCGCCACGGCATCGGCACGTTTGTGCTGGATACGCCAAGCCCCAGCGGCTTTCGCATTGACCCGGCCACCGTGGTGACCTTGCGTGACGTACTGGCGATCCTCGAGTTGCGTATCAGCCTGGAAGTGGAGTCGGCGGGCCTGGCGGCCTTGCGCCGTAGCGATGAGCAACTGGCGGCCATGCGCGCTGCCCTCGACGCGCTCAACGAGAGCGCTGCCCACGCTGGCGATGCGGTTGCTTCGGACTTTGCTTTTCACCTGGAAATCGCCCTGTCCACCGGCAACCGTTACTTCACCGACATCATGACCCACCTGGGTACCAGCATCATTCCGCGCACCCGCCTGAATTCGGCGCGTCTGGCCCATGACGACCAGCAGCATTACATGGTCCGCCTGAGCCGCGAACACGAAGAAATCTACGACGCCATCGCCCGCCAGGATTCGGACGCAGCACGCGCCGCGATGCGCCTGCACCTGACCAACAGCCGCGAACGCCTGCGCCATGCCCATGAAGAGGCAGAGGCGCAGCGCAACTGAAGCAGAGGTTGCATGCGGTCAAAATGTGGGAGCTGGCTTGCCTGCGATGGCGATTTTTCGGTGTGCATATCCGGTGCTGCGGTAAAGACGACTTAGGGTTCCGCCCTTACGGCGGCTCACTTTTGAAAAGCGCAAAAGTAAGCAAAACGCTCTTGCCCCAACACTCGGCACCTCGCTTAGGTTCGGCCAGCGTGTTTGACGGGGCGCCTCAGATCAAGATCAAGAGCGAGGCGGCCTGAGAGCCGACCGGGATTGTCTGCCGAACGCTGCACAAAATGTGGGAGCGGGCTTGCCCGCGAAGGCGTCGGCCCAGCAAACATTGACGTTGATTGACCCACCGCTTTCGCGGGCAAGTCGCACCGCCGCTCCCACAGGGGATCCGCGCTTAACTGACTGGCATCAGAGCAAGCCCCCTCCCTCATTGACTTCCATTGTCTGGAAAATCCCGCTGCACCCCCGTTGCGATGAATTGCAGTTGACGAATCCTTTTATAGTTGTACGATGACGTACGACATCATCACAACCAACAATAACCTTTCGACAGAAAGTCTTCGCCCAGGGTGTTCGAATAATGAATCCACAAGAACTGAAGTCCATCCTCTCCCACGGTCTGCTGTCTTTCCCGGTGACCGATTTCAACGCCCAGGGTGATTTCCACCAGGCGGGTTACATCAAGCGTCTCGAGTGGCTGGCCCCCTACGGCGCCACGGCCCTGTTCGCCGCCGGCGGCACCGGTGAGTTTTTTTCCCTGGCCGCCAGCGAATACTCCCAGGTGGTGAAAACCGCAGTCGATACCTGCGCCTCCAGCGTGCCGATTCTCGCCGGTGTGGGCGGTGCGACGCGCCAGGCCATCGAATACGCCCAGGAGGCCGAGCGCCTCGGTGCCAAAGGCCTGCTGCTGCTGCCGCATTACCTCACCGAAGCCAGCCAGGACGGGGTTGCCGCCCACGTTGAGGCCGTGTGCAAATCGGTCAAGATCGGCGTCGTGGTGTACAACCGCAACGTCTGCCGCCTGACTGCGCCGCTGCTGGAACGCCTGGCCGAGCGCTGCCCGAACCTGATCGGCTACAAGGACGGCCTGGGTGACATCGAGTTGATGGTGTCGATCCGCCGTCGTTTGGGCGACCGTTTCAGCTACCTCGGCGGCCTGCCGACTGCAGAGGTTTACGCCGCTGCCTACAAGGCCCTGGGCGTGCCGGTGTACTCCTCGGCGGTGTTCAACTTCATCCCGAAAACCGCGATGGACTTCTACCACGCGATTGCCAAAGACGACCACGCCACCGTTGGCAAAATCATCGACGACTTCTTCCTGCCGTACCTTGATATCCGTAACCGCAAGGCCGGCTACGCCGTGAGCATCGTCAAGGCGGGTGCGAAGATCGCCGGCTACGACGCAGGCCCGGTGCGCACGCCGCTGACCGACCTGCTGCCGGAAGAATACGAAGCCCTGGCCGCGCTGATCGACAAGCAAGGCCCGCAATAACTTATCAACAAGGCCGCTGAGCAATCAGCGGCCTTTTGCGTCAGGAGAAGATTCGTGTCCCAAGCAAAGCGTTTTGAAAACTACATTAATGGCCAATGGGTAGCCGGTGCCGACTATTGCACCAACCTCAACCCGTCGGAGTTGTCCGATGTCATTGGTGAATACGCCAAGGCCGATGTCGCTCAGGTCAATGCGGCCATCGACGCCGCCCGCGCTGCGTTCCCGGCGTGGTCCACCTCCGGCATCCAGGCGCGCCATGATGCGCTGGATAAAGTCGGCAGCGAAATCCTTGCACGCCGTGAAGAACTCGGTACCCTGCTGGCCCGGGAAGAGGGCAAGACCCTGCCCGAGGCCATCGGTGAAGTGACCCGCGCCGGCAATATCTTCAAGTTCTTTGCCGGTGAATGCCTGCGCCTGTCCGGCGACTACGTGCCGTCGGTACGCCCGGGCGTCAACGTTGAAGTGACCCGCGAAGCCCTGGGCGTGGTTGGCCTGATCACCCCGTGGAATTTCCCGATTGCCATCCCCGCCTGGAAAATTGCCCCGGCCCTGGCCTACGGCAACTGCGTGGTGATCAAACCGGCTGAACTGGTACCCGGCTGCGCCTGGGCCCTGGCCGAGATCATCTCGCGCGCGGGCTTCCCTGCCGGTGTGTTCAACCTGGTGATGGGCAGCGGTCGCGTGGTCGGTGACGTGCTGGTCAACAGCCCGAAAGTCGATGGCATCAGCTTCACCGGCTCCGTGGGTGTCGGGCGCCAGATCGCCGTCAGTTGCGTGTCGCGCCAGGCCAAGGTGCAATTGGAAATGGGCGGCAAGAACCCGCAGATCATTCTCGATGACGCCGACCTCAAGCAGGCCGTCGAGCTGTCCGTGCAGAGCGCGTTTTACTCCACCGGCCAGCGCTGCACCGCATCGAGCCGCCTGATCGTCACCGCCGGTATTCACGACCAGTTCGTCGCGGCGATGGCCGAGCGCATGAAGTCGATCAAGGTCGGCCACGCTCTCAAAAGCGGCACCGACATCGGCCCGGTTGTGTCTCAGGCCCAACTTGACCAGGACCTGAAATACATCGACATCGGCCAGAGCGAAGGTGCGCGGCTGGTGAGCGGTGGCGGTCTGGTGACCTGCGACACTGAAGGCTACTACCTGGCGCCGACGCTGTTTGCCGACAGCGAAGCCGCCATGCGCATCAGCCGTGAAGAAATCTTCGGCCCAGTCGCCAACGTGGTACGTGTGGCGGACTACGAAGCGGCGCTGGCGATGGCCAACGACACCGAGTTCGGTCTGTCGGCGGGCATTGCGACCACGTCCCTGAAGTACGCCAACCACTTCAAGCGCCACTCCCAGGCCGGGATGGTGATGGTCAACCTGCCAACTGCCGGCGTGGACTATCACGTGCCGTTCGGTGGCCGTAAAGGCTCATCCTATGGTTCACGCGAGCAGGGCCGCTATGCACAAGAGTTCTACACCGTGGTGAAGACCAGCTACATCGGTTCGTAATACGCAACACCTGTGGCGCCTGCCTGGTGTGGGAGCTGGCTTGCCTGCGATAGCATTACCGGAGTGTGCCTGACACACCGCGGTGCCTGTATCGCAGGCAAGCCAGCTCCCACATGAAGCGGTGTGCGCAGCACAACTTGATTACCCGCAAAAAAAATAATTAGTGGGAGTACTTCTACATGCAAGCGACCAAGCCGACCCATGTCCGCTATTTGATCCTGCTCATGCTGTTCCTGGTGACCACGATCAACTACGCCGACCGGGCCACCATCGCCATCGCCGGCTCCAGCCTGCAAAAAGACCTCGGCATCGACGCGGTCACCCTCGGTTATATCTTCTCTGCATTCGGTTGGGCCTACGTGGCCGGGCAAATTCCCGGTGGCTGGTTGCTCGACCGGTTTGGCTCGAAGAAAGTCTATGCCTTGAGCATCTTCACCTGGTCGCTGTTCACGGTGCTGCAAGGCTATGTCGGTGAATTCGGTATCTCCACCGCCGTGGTCGCGCTGTTCATGCTGCGTTTCATGGTGGGGCTGGCCGAAGCGCCTTCGTTCCCCGGCAATGCCCGTATCGTGGCGGCGTGGTTTCCCACGGCCGAGCGCGGCACGGCCTCGGCGATCTTCAACTCGGCGCAGTACTTTGCCACGGTGTTGTTCGCGCCGCTGATGGGCTGGATCGTCTACAGCTTCGGCTGGCAGCACGTGTTTATCGTGATGGGCGTGATCGGCATCGTCTTCTCGCTGGTCTGGCTGAAAGTGATCCACAGCCCGCGCCAGCACCCGATGATCAACGCCGCCGAGCTCGATTACATTGCGGCCAATGGCGCGATGGTCGACCTGGATCAGGACAAGGGCAAAGGCAAGAAAACCGACGGTCCGAAGTGGGACTACATCCGCCAGTTGCTGACCAACCGCATGATGCTCGGCGTGTACCTGGGCCAGTACTGCATCAACGGCATCACCTACTTCTTCCTGACATGGTTTCCGGTGTACCTGGTGCAGGACCGTGGCATGACCATCCTCAAGGCCGGTTTCATCGCCTCGTTGCCGGCCATCTGCGGCTTTATCGGCGGTGTGCTGGGCGGGGTGATTTCCGACTACCTGCTGCGCAAGGGCCACTCGCTGACCTTCGCGCGCAAGGCGCCGATCATTGGCGGCCTGCTGATTTCCAGCAGCATCGTGGCGTGCAACTACGTGGATATCGAATGGATGGTGGTGGGCTTCATGGCCCTGGCCTTCTTCGGCAAAGGCGTTGGCGCACTGGGTTGGGCGGTGGTGTCCGACACCTCGCCCAAACAGATCGCCGGCCTCAGTGGCGGCTTGTTCAACACCTTCGGTAACCTGGCGTCGATCACCACGCCCATCGTGATCGGCTACATCATCAGCACCACCGGCTCGTTCAAATGGGCGCTGGTGTTCGTCGGTGCCAACGCACTGGTGGCGGTGTTCAGCTACCTGGTCATCGTCGGTCCGATCAAGCGTGTAGTCCTCAAAGAGCCCCCAAGCAAGGGGCCAGCGTTGACCAACCTAACCGAAGCGCATTCCTGAGAGGCCCCGTGATGCAATTGATTGAACATGCCGACTCGCCGCGCTCGATCCGTTTGCACGAGCGCGACAACGTGGTGATCGTGGTCAATGACCAGGGCGTCCCGGCCGGGACCGAGTTCCCGGACGGCCTGGTCACCGTGGATTTCATCCCCCAGAGCCACAAGGTGACCCTGGAAGATATTCCCGAAGGCGGTCAGATCATTCGCTATGGCCAGACCATCGGTTACGCCCTGGCGCCGATCCCGCGCGGCAGTTGGGTGCAGGAAGACCAACTGCGCATGCCCACCGCGCCGCCATTGGACAGCCTGCCACTGTCCACCGAGGTGCCCGAAGCCCAGGCGCCTTTGCAAGGGTTCACGTTCGAGGGCTATCGCAACGCCGACGGTACCGTGGGCACGCGTAATATCCTCGGCATCACCACCACGGTGCAGTGCGTCACCGGTGTACTCGACCACGCGGTCAAGCGCATCAAGGACGAACTGCTGCCCAAGTATCCTCATGTCGATGATGTGGTGGCGCTGACCCATAGCTACGGCTGCGGTGTGGCGATCACGGCGACGGATGCCTACATCCCGATCCGCACCGTGCGCAACCTGGCGCGCAACCCGAACCTGGGCGGCGAAGCGCTGGTGATCAGCCTGGGCTGCGAGAAACTGCAGGCCGGGCAGGTGATGCATGAGAACGACAGCTCGGTCGACCTGAGCGAGCCGTGGCTGTATCGGCTACAGGATTCCAGTCACGGGTTCACCGAAATGATCGAGCAGATCATGGCGCTGGCCGAAACCCGCCTGAAAAAACTCGACCAGCGCCGCCGCGAAACCGTGCCGGCGTCCGAGCTGATCCTGGGTATGCAGTGCGGCGGCAGCGATGCGTTCTCCGGCATCACCGCCAACCCGGCGCTGGGCTATGCCTCGGACCTGCTGTTGCGGGCCGGCGCCACGGTGATGTTTTCCGAAGTGACCGAAGTCCGTGATGCCATCTACCTGCTCACGTCGCGCGCGCAAACGAAGGAAATTGCCCAGGAGCTTGTGCGGGAAATGGACTGGTACGACCGTTACCTGGCCAAGGGCGAGGCCGACCGCAGTGCCAACACCACGCCGGGCAACAAGAAGGGCGGGTTGTCGAACATTGTCGAGAAGTCCCTGGGCTCCATCGTCAAGTCCGGCAGCAGCGCGATCAACGGCGTGCTGGGCCCCGGCGAGCGCTTCAAGAGCAAGGGCCTGATCTTTTGCGCGACGCCGGCCAGCGACTTTGTGTGTGGCACCTTGCAACTGGCAGCGGGCATGAACCTGCACGTGTTCACCACCGGACGCGGCACGCCCTACGGGCTGGCGATGGCGCCGGTGGTCAAGGTGTCGACGCGCACGGAGCTGGCGCAGCGCTGGCCGGACCTGATCGACATCGACGCCGGGCGCATCGCCACCGGGCGTGCGAGCATCGAGGAACTGGGCTGGGAGTTGTTCCACTTCTACCTGGACGTCGCCAGCGGCAAGAAACAGACCTGGGCCGAGCATCACAAGCTGCATAACGACATCACCTTGTTCAACCCGGCACCGATTACCTGAGACCGCGTCGCCTGCATCGGGAGCAAGCCCCCTCCCACATTTGACTGCATTCACAGTTCAACATGTGGGAGCGGGCTTGCCCGCGAAGGCGGCCTACCAGACGCCACCGCGCCGCATGGCTTATCATTGACCTTCTGACGACGCTCAAAGGTTCTCCCCGGCATGCTGGCTATCTTCCTCACCACTCTTACCATCACCGCGCCGGTGTTTGCCATGCTGTTTCTCGGTGTGCTGCTCAAGCGCATCAACTGGATCAACGACAACTTTATCCATACCGCTTCCTCCCTGGTGTTCAACGTCACCATGCCGGCGCTGCTGTTTCTCGGCATCCTGCACGCCGACCTGCATGCGGCGCTCCAACCGGGCTTGCTGATCTATTTTGCGGTCGCCACCGTGCTGAGTTTTGCCGTGGCCTGGGGCTGGGCGATTTTTCGCTGCAAGTCGGCAGACCGGGGTATCTATGCCCAAGGCGCGTTTCGCGGCAACAACGGGGTGATCGGCCTGGCGCTGGCCGCCAGCATGTACGGCGACTACGGCATCTCCCTGGGCGCCGTCCTCGCGGCGCTGGTGATCCTGCTCTACAACACGCTGTCGACCATCGTGCTGGCGGTGTACAGCCCGGTGATCAAGTCCGACCCGTGGAGCATCTGCAAGAGTGTGCTGGCCAATCCGCTGATCATCAGCGTGTTCGTCGCCGCGCCGTTCGCCTACTTCCAGCTCGGCGTGCCCGGTTGGCTGGAAAAGTCCATGCAGTACCTGGCCGACACCACGCTGCCGTTGGCGCTGATCTGCATCGGTGGCACCTTGTCCCTGGCGGCGCTGCGCAAGAGTGGCAACATGGCGCTCAGTGCGAGCCTGATGAAGATGGTCTGGCTGCCGATCGTCGCCACCCTGGGGGCCTGGCTGCTGGGCTTTCGCGGGCCCGAACTGGGGATTCTGTTTCTGTACTTCGGTGCGCCCACCGCCGCAGCCAGTTATGTGATGGCCCGCGCGGCCGAGGGTAATCACGAGCTGGCGGCGGCGATTATCGTGATCACCACGCTGATGGCGGCGGTGACCACCAATATCGGGATTTTCGTGTTGCAGGCGGGTGGGTGGATCTAAGGTTGCGGTGGGTTTGAAAGCGCCATCGCAGGCAAGCCAGCTGCCACAGGTTTGATGTGTGAATACCGTCAAACTGTGGCAGCTGGCTTGCCTGCGATAGCTATCTGAAGATCACCGCTGCTCTGCCTGATACACCTCAATCACCTCCTGCGCCGCCCGGAATGCATCAATCGCCGCCGGCACCCCCGCATACACCGCGCAATGCAGCAGCGCCTCGCGAATCTCTTCCACCGTACAGCCATTGTTCAACGCCCCGCGCACGTGACCCTTGAGTTCCTGCGGGCACTTGAGCGCGGTGAGGGCGGCGAGGGTAATCAGGCTGCGGGTCTTGAGCGGTAACCCCTCGCGGTTCCATACACTGCCCCAGGCATGGTCGTTGACGAAGTCCTGCAACGGCTGGGTGAATTCAGTGGCATTGCCCAGGGCGCGGTCGACGAACACATCGCCCATCACCTGGCGACGCATGGCTACGCCGGGTTTCTTCTGATCGGTCATTGCGGTTCCCTCTTGTGTTGGCGGCGCCAGGCGCGCAGCGTGCTGAACAACAGAAAAGCCACCAGCGCCGGCAGGACGTAATACAGCATCAGGTGTTCAAGCTTGCCGGCCAGGGGCATGCCCGTAGTAAACGCCATCACATGCAGCCCATACGCCAGGTACAGGCCCAGCATCACCAGGCCTTCGGCGCGGGTCACGCGGTAGCCGCTGTAGAACACTGGCAGGCACAGCACCACCACGCCGAGCATCACCGGCAGGTCGAAGTCCACGGCATTGGGCGACACCGACAGTGGCATCGGCGCGAGCAGGGCGGTGAGCCCCAGCACCCCGAGCAGGTTGAACAGGTTGCTGCCGATCACGTTGCCCACGGCAATCTCGCGCTCGCCGCGCAGGGCGGCAATCAGTGACGTCGCCAGGCACGGCAGGGAAGTGCCGACGCCAATCAGCGTCAGCCCGACGATACGCTCCGACAGGCCCAGGTCGCTCGCCACGTCCACTGCCGCGCCAAGCAGCAGGTGCCCGGCCAGTACCAGCACCAGCAGCCCGCCAACGATGCGTATCACACTGCTCAGCCATGGCGCCCGGGCCACCGTGTCGAGAGTGCGCGGGCGCCGTGAATGGCGCGTCTGGTAATGCAGCACGCCGAGGTAGGCCAGCAGCGCGATCAGCAATAGCAGGCCGTCGAGTGGTGTCAGTTCCTCATTGGCCGCCAGGGTAAACACCAGCAGCGCGGCGATGATCATCACTGGGATGTCCAGGCGTACCAACTGGCGCGACACCCGCAGCGGAATGATCAGGGCCGCGAGGCCCAGGGTGACGAGGACGTTGAAGATGCTGCTGCCGATCACGCTGCCCACGGCGATATCGGTATTGCCGGCGAGGGTGGCCTGCAGGCTGACGGTCATCTGCGGCGCGCTGCTGCCGAAGGCGACGATGGTCAGGCCGATGATCAGCGGTCGCACCTTGAGGCTGGCGGCCAGGCGCACGGCGGCGCGCACCAGGACTTCGGCGCCGACGATCAGCAGTAGCAGGCCGCTGAACAGTTCGAGCAGGCTCCAGGGCGAGAGGGCTTTTAGTGCGAAAATGGCCTGTGCTCCTTCTTCAGTTGCTCATGGCCTGAACGCGAACCGGCGCAGTGCCGCGGCTCAGCATGCCCAATTGTGCGGCCGCCTGGCGTGAAAGGTCGATCAGGCGCCCACGTGAATGCGGACCGCGATCATTGATGCGCACGATCACGGAGCGGTTATTGTCGAGATTGGTCACCTTGACCTGCGTGCCGAAGGGCAGGCGCCGATGGGCGGCAGTCAGGGCGTTCTGGTTGAAGGGTTCACCGCTGGCGGTGCGGTTGCCATGGTGTTTGGCGCCGTAATAGGAGGCGGTGCCGGTTTCGTCGTAGCCATTGGGGTCGATGAGACCGCTGGCGCAACCGCCCAGCAGGGAGGACAGGGCCAGGAGACCGAGTAGACGCTTCATGTTCGACGTTACCCCCGTATCAACTGTGGAAAAAGAGGGCTGGTGTGGGAGGGGCTTGCTCCCGATAGCGGTGTGTCAGACACAGGTGTGCAAGCTAATACACCGCTATCGGGAGCAAGCCCCCTCCCACATGGGGCCCATTCCACAAAGGGTCCGGGTGGGGTGTGAAATCCCGCCCGGCCCCGTCACCGCTATCAGCCTTCGAGCTTGCTTTTGAGCAGCTCGTTCACCTGTTGCGGGTTGGCCTTGCCTTTTGACGCTTTCATCGCCTGGCCGACAAAGAAGCCGAACATCTTGCCGCGCTTGGCTTCATCGGCCGCGCGGTATTGTTCGACCTGTTCGGCATTGGCCGCGAGCATTTCATCGAGCACGGCGGAGATGGCGCCGCTGTCGGTGACTTGCTTGAGGCCGCGCTTCTCGATGATCTCGTCAGCGTTGCCTTCGCCTGCCGCCATCGCTTCGAACACCGTCTTGGCAATCTTGCCGGAGATGGTGTTGTCCTTGATGCGCAGGAGCATGCCGCCCAGTTGCGCGGCCGAGACCGGCGCTTCGTCGATTTCCAGGCCTTGTTTGTTCAGCAGGCTGCCCAGCTCGACCATGACCCAGTTGGCCGCAAGCTTGGCGTCACCGGCAATGCTCACGACCTTTTCAAAGTAGTCAGCCTGCTCGCGGCTCGACGCCAGCACGCTGGCATCGTAGACCGACAGGCCGAACTGCGCCTGGAAGCGCTCGCGTTTTTGCGGTGGCAATTCCGGCAGGGTGGCGCGGATGTCATTGAGGAACGAATCCTCAAGCACTACCGGCAACAGGTCCGGGTCGGGGAAGTAACGGTAGTCGTTGGCTTCCTCCTTGCTGCGCATGGCGCGGGTCTCGTCTTTGTTCGGGTCGTACAGGCGGGTTTGCTGGATGACCTTGCCGCCGTCTTCGATCAGTTCGATCTGGCGACGCACTTCGGTGTTGATCGCCTTTTCGATGAAGCGGAACGAGTTGACGTTCTTGATCTCGCAGCGTGTGCCGTACTCAACCTGGCCTTTAGGACGCACCGACACGTTGCAGTCGCAACGCAGGGAGCCTTCGGCCATGTTGCCGTCGCAAATGCCCAGGTAGCGCACCAGTGCATGGATGGTCTTGACGTAGGCCACCGCTTCCTTGGCACTGCGCATGTCCGGCTCGGACACGATCTCCAGCAACGGCGTGCCAGCGCGGTTCAGGTCGATGCCGGTGGCGCCGTTGAATTCTTCATGCAAGCTCTTGCCGGCATCTTCTTCCAGGTGCGCACGGGTCACGCCGACGCGCTTGATGGTGCCGTCTTCCAGCGGGATGTCCAGGTAGCCCTTGCCGACGATCGGCAATTCCATCTGGCTGATCTGGTAGCCCTTGGGCAGGTCCGGGTAGAAGTAGTTCTTGCGCGCGAACACGTTGTGCTGGCCGATTTCGGCGTCAATCGCCAGGCCGAACATTACCGCCATGCGCACCGCTTCCTGGTTCAGCACTGGCAGCACGCCGGGCATGCCCAGGTCGACGAGGCTGGCCTGGGTATTGGGCCCTGCGCCGAACGTGGTGGCGCTGCCGGAGAAAATCTTCGATTGGGTGGCGAGCTGGGTATGAATCTCCAGCCCGATCACGACTTCCCATTGCATAGTGTTCTCCTCAGAAGCCGGTTGGGGTGCGAGTGTGCCAGTCAGTGTTCAACTGGTACTGGTGCGCCACATTGAGCAGGCGGCCTTCCTGGAAATACGGCGCGAGCAATTGCACGCCCACCGGCAGACCGTCAACGAAACCGGCCGGCATGGACAAGCCCGGCAGGCCTGCGAGGTTGGCGGTGATGGTGTAGAGGTCTTCGAGGTACTCGGCAATCGGATCGCCGGTCTTGGCACCGATCTTCCACGCCGGGTTCGGCGTGGTAGGGCCGAGGATCACGTCGACTTCTTCAAAGGCCGCCATGAAGTCGTTCTTGATCAGGCGACGGATTTTTTGCGCCTTGAGGTAGTACGCGTCGTAGTAGCCGGCCGACAGCGCGTAGGCGCCGACCATGATGCGCCGCTGTACTTCGGCGCCGAAGCCTTCGCCACGGGAGCGTTTGTACAAATCGGAAAGATCTTTGGGGTTTTCGCAGCGGTAGCCGAAGCGCACGCCGTCGAAGCGCGACAGGTTGGAGGACGCTTCGGCCGGCGCGATCACGTAGTAGGCGGGAATCGCATGCTGGTTGTTCGGCAGGCTGATTTCCTTGATCACGGCGCCGAGGCCTTCCAGCGTCTTGACGCTGTTGTGCACACGTTCGGCGATACGCGGGTCGAGGCCGGCGCTGAAGTATTCCTTCGGCACGCCGATGCGCAGGCCCTTGAGCGAGGTGTTGAGGCTGGCGCTGTAGTCCGGCACCGGTTCATCGATGCTGGTGGAGTCTTGTGCATCGAAGCCGGCCATACCTTGCAACAATATTGCGCAGTCTTCTGCAGTGCGGGCCAACGGGCCGCCCTGATCGAGACTCGACGCGTAGGCGATCATGCCCCAGCGCGACACGCGACCGTAGGTCGGCTTCAGGCCGGTAAGGTTGGTGAAGGCGGCGGGCTGGCGGATCGAACCGCCGGTGTCGGTGGCCGTGGCGGCCGGCAGCAGGCGCGCGGCAACGGCAGCGGCCGAACCACCGGACGAGCCGCCGGGCACGTGTTCCAGGTTCCACGGGTTTTTCACTGCCCCGTAGTAGCTCGACTCGTTGGCCGAACCCATGGCGAATTCGTCCATGTTGGTCTTGCCCAGGGTCACGGCCCCGGCGGCGGCGAGTTTGGACACCACAGTGGCGTCGTAGGGGGCTTTAAAGTTGTCGAGCATCTTCGAGCCGCAACTGGTGCGTATGCCCTGGGTGCAGAACAGGTCTTTGTGGGCGATTGGAGCGCCCAGCAGTGCGCCGTTTTCACCGTTGGCGCGACGCACGTCGGCAGCCTTGGCCTGGCTCAGGGCCAGTTCCTCGGTGAGGCTGATGAAGCTGTTGACCTTGGGGTCGAGCTCGGCGATGCGCGCCAGCAGGGTTTTGGTCAATTCTTCAGAAGAAAACTTTTTTTCGGCGAGACCGCGGGCGATCTCGGCCAGAGTCATGTGATGCATGAAAGGCTCTTTCCCTTTAGTCGATGACTTTCGGAACCAGATACAGGCCGTTTTCGACCGCTGGCGCGATGGACTGGTAGGCCTCGCGATTATCGCGCTCGGTCACGACGTCTGCGCGCAGGCGCTGGCTGGCTTCCAGCGGGTGAGCCAGGGGCTCGATGCCGTCGGTATTGACGGCCTGCATCTGGTCGACCAGCCCGAGAATGCTGTTCAGGGCTGCGGTGGTCTGTGGAAGATCGGCGTCATTCAGGCCAAGCGAGGCCAGATGCGCGATTTTTTCCACGTCGGAGCGTTCAAGCGCCATGGGTTTCTCCAGTGGAAAACAGAACGGAGGGCATCCGTGTGTTAGATTGTCGGAACACTACCGCATTTCTACGGTCATAAGGCCGCGATTGTGGGGGTTGGTGCACAGAAAGTCGGCCAATTTAGCACATTGGCGCCTTGCCCAAAATCCCTGTCGTTGTTAGAGTTTGCCGCACTTTTTTACCCACGCGTTGCCTAGGGTCCTTTCCCCATGTTCAAGAAACTGCGTGGCATGTTTTCCAGCGATCTTTCCATTGACCTGGGCACTGCCAACACCCTTATTTACGTGCGCGAGCGCGGTATCGTTCTGAATGAGCCATCAGTTGTGGCCATTCGGACCCATGGTAATCAGAAAAGTGTCGTTGCCGTCGGCACCGAGGCCAAGCGCATGCTCGGCCGAACACCTGGCAATATTGCTGCCATTCGTCCGATGAAGGACGGCGTGATTGCCGACTTCAGCGTCTGCGAGAAGATGCTGCAGTACTTCATCAACAAGGTTCACGAAAACAGTTTCCTGCAGCCCAGCCCTCGTGTGCTGATCTGCGTTCCGTGCAAATCCACGCAGGTGGAGCGTCGTGCCATCCGTGAATCGGCCCTGGGTGCCGGCGCCCGCGAAGTGTTCCTGATCGAAGAGCCGATGGCCGCTGCAATCGGTGCCGGCCTGCCGGTGGAGGAAGCACGCGGTTCGATGGTGGTGGATATCGGTGGCGGTACCACCGAAATCGCCCTCATCTCCCTGAACGGTGTGGTATATGCCGAATCCGTGCGCGTGGGCGGCGACCGCTTCGACGAAGCGATCATCACTTATGTGCGTCGTAACTACGGCAGCCTGATCGGCGAATCCACCGCCGAGCGTATCAAGCAGGAAATCGGTACGGCCTACCCAGGCGGCGAAGTGCGCGAAGTCGATGTTCGCGGTCGCAACCTGGCCGAAGGCGTGCCACGTGCCTTCACCCTGAACTCCAATGAAGTGCTGGAAGCTCTGCAAGAGTCCCTGGCCACCATCGTTCAGGCAGTGAAAAGTGCGCTGGAGCAATCGCCACCGGAGCTGGCTTCCGATATCGCCGAGCGCGGCCTGGTACTGACCGGTGGTGGCGCCTTGCTGCGTGACCTCGACAAGCTGCTGGCCCAGGAAACCGGTCTGCCGGTGATCGTCGCCGAAGACCCGCTGACCTGCGTTGCCCGTGGCGGTGGTCGTGCACTGGAAATGATGGATAAACACACCATGGACCTGCTCTCCAGCGAATAAGATCGGCTGGTTGCGCCATGCTTCGCCCGCAGGCAGCACTTTGCAGTGCTGCCTGTCGGCGTTTATCTTCTTCAATCTGCATCCAGGCCGGTTTGATGCCGTATGAATAAAGAGAACATTTGCCCGGGAGGAGCGGCCTATTAAACCGCTTTTCGCCAAAGGCCCCTCATTGGGCGTGCGCTTGCTGGTGCTGGTCGTGCTTTCGGTCGCGCTGATGGTGGTCGACGCCCGCTTTGCGCTGCTCAAGCCCGTGCGCAGTCAAATGTCGCTGGTGTTGATGCAGACCTACTGGATCACCGACCTGCCGCAACGGCTTTATCAGGGTGTGGCAAGCCAGTTCGGCAGCCGCACCGAGCTTGTCGCCGAAAACGAAAAACTCAAGACTGAAAACCTGCTGCTGCAGGGACGCATGCAAAAGCTGGCGGCCCTCACCGAGCAGAACGTTCGGCTGCGCGAGTTGCTCAATTCTTCCGCGTTGGTCAACGAGAAGGTCGAAGTGGCCGAGCTGATCGGCATGGACCCCAACCCCTTCACCCATCGCATCATCATCAACAAGGGTGAGCGCGACGGTGTGGTGCTCGGCCAGCCGGTGCTCGATGCCCGTGGCCTGATGGGGCAGGTGGTCGAGTTGATGCCCTACACCTCCCGCGTCCTGTTGCTCACCGACACCACCCACAGTATTCCGGTGCAGGTCAACCGCAACGGCCTGCGTGCGATTGCCAGCGGCACCGGCAATCCCGAGCGCCTGGAGTTGCGTCACGTGGCTGACACCGCCGATATCAAGGAGGGCGACCTGCTGGTCAGCTCCGGTCTTGGCCAGCGGTTCCCGGCGGGTTACCCGGTGGCGACGGTCAAGGAAGTGATCCACGATTCCGGTCAGCCGTTCGCCATTGTGCGTGCCGTGCCGACTGCCGCCCTGAACCGCAGCCGTTACCTGCTGCTGGTGTTCAGCGATAACCGCACCCCGGAAGAGCGCGCCAACGATGCCGCGCAGGCCCAGGAAGCGGAAGACAAGCGCAACGGCACCCTGCCGGTCACGCCCGCCATCGTGCCCAAACCGGCCTTTGTAGGGCCACCGGCGCCGGCAAATCTTCCTGCAGCGGCGCCTGTGGCGACACCCGCCAAGCCCGCCACGCACAGCACTCGTCCGGCCAAACCGGCAGCCAGCACCACGCCTGCCGCGAAGCCGCCTGCCGGCGCTGCGACCACTACGCGACAGAGGGAGGAATAATGGCCAGTACTCATTCGCGCAATGGTTGGGTGGTGTGGCTGACGTTCGCCGTCGGCTTGCTGCTCAGCGTATCGCCGCTGCCGCAGTTCATGGAGATCCTGCGCCCGTTGTGGCTGGCCTTGCTGATGGCGTTCTGGGCGTTGCACCTGCCGCACAGGGTGGGCATGGTCACTGCGATGTTCCTGGGCTTGGCGGAAGATGTGCTCTATGGCACCTTGCTTGGCCAGAACGCGCTGATCCTGACCCTGATTACTTTTCTGGTGCTGTCGTTGCAGCAGCGTTTGCGCATGTTCCCGATGTGGCAGCAGTGCCTGGTGATCCTGGTGATCTTCGGCCTGGCGCAGTTGGTGCAACTCTGGCTCAGCGCCTTGACCGGCAACCGCCAGCCAACGCTGGCGCTGGTATTGCCGGCCCTGGTCAGTGCGCTGTTGTGGCCCTGGGTCAGTTTTGGCCTGCGTGGTCTGCGTCGCCGCTACAAAATCAATTGAATGGATTGCGAGGCTCTGCCTGGTTATCGAACCCCACAGGGAGAGTCTGCAATGAATTCGCTTTATCTGGCCTCGGGTTCTCCCCGGCGGCGTGAACTGCTGACCCAGATCGGTGTGCCCTTCACTGTGGTCAGCGCCGCCATTGACGAAACACCTCTTACCAATGAATCACCCGTTTCCTACGTCGAGCGTCTTGCGCGCGGCAAGGCAACGGCGGGTTTCGCCGTGCTTGAAACACCCTTCAATGCCTGTGTGCTGGGGGCTGACACGGCGGTGATTGTCGATGGCCGGATTCTCGGCAAACCCGTGGACCAGGCCGATGCCCTGGCGATGTTGATGGCCCTCGCGGGAAATGAACACGAGGTGCTGACCGCCGTTGCCCTGACGGAGGGTCAGCGCTGCGAAACCCTATGCGTCAGCAGCCGTGTACGTTTTCGCGAGATTGGCGTCGAAGAGGCGACCGCCTACTGGCACAGTGGCGAACCCCGGGACAAGGCGGGTGGCTATGCTATCCAGGGGCTGGGGTCGGTGTTTGTTGCCGGGCTCAATGGCAGCTATTCCGCCGTGGTCGGGCTGCCGGTGTGCGAAACCGCGCAACTGCTTAGCCGATTCGGCATACCCTGTTGGCAAAACCTTACCGTGCGCTGAACGCCGTATTACAGCGCCAAGCCTTGAGCGATCGGTCACTATTGTGAAAACGCCAGAACGAGACCCAGCCATGAGTGAAGAGATTCTGATCAATATCACGCCGATGGAATCGCGCGTGGCAGTGGTAGAGAACGGTGTTCTGCAAGAAGTGCATGTCGAGCGCACCCAGAAGCGCGGGATCGTCGGCAACATCTATAAAGGCAAGGTGGTGCGCGTGCTGCCGGGGATGCAGGCGGCGTTTATCGACATCGGCCTGGACCGTGCGGCATTTATTCACGCGTCGGAGATCTCTCTGCGCGAAGGGCCCGCGGTGGAGAGCATCAGTGCCCTGGTGCATGAAGGGCAGAGCCTGGTGGTGCAAGTCACCAAGGACCCCATCGGCTCCAAAGGCGCGCGGCTGACGACACAGCTGTCGATTCCTTCGCGTTATCTGGTGTACATGCCGCGTACCGCCCATGTCGGCATTTCCTTGAAGATCGAAGACGAAGGCGAGCGCGAACGCCTGAAAAAAGTGGTCAGCGACTGCGTGGCGGCCGAAGGCATCAAGGAAGCCGGCGGCTTCATCCTGCGCACCGCCGCCGAGGGCGCCGGTGCCGATGAAATCCTCATGGACATCCGCTACCTGCGGCGTCTGTGGGACCAGATCGGCGAGCAGATCAAGACCATTGGCGCGCCCAGCGTCATCTATGAAGATCTCGGCCTGGCGCTGCGTACCCTGCGCGACCTGGTCAGCCCGAAAATCGAAAAAATTCGCATCGACTCGCGCGAAACCTTCCAGCGCACCACCCAATTTGTCGCCGAACTGATGCCGGAAATTGCCGACCGCCTGGAGCATTACCCTGGCGAGCGGCCAATCTTCGACCTGTATGGCGTCGAAGACGAGATCCAGAAAGCCCTTGAGCGCAAGGTGCCGCTCAAGTCCGGCGGCTATCTGGTGGTGGACCCGGCGGAAGCCATGACCACCATCGACGTCAACACGGGGGCATTTGTCGGCCATCGCAACCTGGAAGAGACCATCTTCAAGACCAACCTTGAAGCGGCCACCGCGATTGCCCGCCAACTGCGCCTGCGCAACCTGGGCGGGATCATCATCATCGACTTCATCGACATGGAAGATGAAGAGCACCAACGCCAGGTGTTGCGCACCCTTGAGAAGCAATTGGAGCGTGATCACGCCAAGACCAATATCATCGGCATCACCGTGCTGGGCCTGGTGCAGATGACCCGCAAACGCACCCGCGAAAGTCTCGAACAGGTGTTGTGCGAACCCTGCAGCAGTTGCCAGGGGCGCGGAAAATTGAAAACCCCGGAAACGGTTTGCTACGAGATTTTCCGGGAAATCCTGCGCGAGGCACGGGCCTACCAGGCTGAAGGTTATAGAGTGCTGGCTAACCAGAAAGTGGTCGATCGGCTGCTGGACGAAGAGTCCGGCAACGTCGCTGAGCTGGAGGTGTTTATCGGGCGCACGATTCGCTTCCAGGTCGAAACCATGTATTCCCAGGAACAATACGACGTGGTGCTGCTCTGATCCCCAATCGCTTGTTTTCTTCGAGCCCGGCAGACCTTGATCTGCCGTCCGCCCACCGAGTTGAGGGTCGCCTGACATGGAGCGTCTGATACGCTTTTTTGCCGCTTTGACCCGCTGGGGCCTGGGCCTGTGCGCGCTGCTGCTGGTCTTGGCGGCGGTGTACGTGAGCCTGGGGCGTGAATTGACCCCGTTGGTGGCTGAATACCGTGCCGAGATCGAGGCCAAGGCCCAGTCGGCGGTGGGCATGCACCTGCGTATCGGCAGCCTGGAAGGGCGCTGGAGCGGCTTTGCTCCCGTGTTGCTGGCTCACGATGTGATGGTCGGCGAGGGCAACAGCGCCTTGCGCCTGGACCAGGTCGAAGTGGTGCCGGATATCTGGGCCAGCCTGATTGCCCGTGAAGTGCGCCTTGCCCACCTGCAAGTCAGCGGCCTGCAATTGAGCGTCAAGGAAGACAAGGATGGCCACTGGGCCCTGCAGGGCTTGCCGCTGCCGGATGACCAGCCGCTGGACCCGCAGCAGTTGCTCGAGCGCATGCAGCGGGTCAAGCGGGTGTCGGTGCTCGACAGCCAGGTCACCCTGCAACCCTTCGATCAGGCGCCGGCGACCCTCACCTACGTTGGCCTGAGCCTGCACACCGGCACCGATCGCCAACGCCTGGATGCGCGCCTGACCCTTCCCGATGGCCAGCCGCTGGCCCTCAACCTGCGCACGCGCATCCGTGCCAGCCAATGGCAGGACGGCGAAGTCCAGGCTTACCTGAGCCTGCCCCAGAGCGATTGGGCCAAGTGGATTCCCGCCCGCCTCACTCAGCAATGGACACTCAGCGAGTTCAAGTCCGGCGGAGAATTTTGGCTGACCTGGGCCAAGGGCACCGTGCAAAGCGCTGCGGCGCGTCTCAACGCTCCCGAGATAAAAGGCAGTTATGCCGGGCGCAAGCCGGTGCATATCGAGAATTTTGCCCTGACGGCGTACCTGCAGCGCAGTGACACAGGCCTTAAGGTGCTGTTTGATTCGCTGGCGATGAACCTCGGCGACAACCGCTGGGAATCGCGCCTGCAATTGCAGCAGGCGCTGGCGACCGACAAGGCTCCGGAAACCTGGAAGTTGCAGGCCGATCGCGTGGACCTGACCCCGATTACTCCCCTGTTGAATGCCCTGGCGCCGCTGCCTGAAGGCTTCGCCAAAACCATCGCACACCTCAAGGCCACCGGCCTGCTGCGCAATGTGCTGGTGGATTTCCGCCCGGAGGACAGCACCGACCAAAAACTCAGCTTCGCCGCCAATCTTGAGCGCGTGGGTTTCGATGCCTATTCCGGCGCGCCGGCGGCGCGCAACGTGTCCGGCAGCATCAGCGGCGACCTGGGCCAGGGCGAGTTGCGCATGGACAGCAAGGATTTTTCCCTGCACCTGGACCCGATCTTCGCCAAGCCCTGGCAATACATCCAGGCCAATGCGCGGCTGACCTGGAAGCTGGATAAACAAGGCTTCACCCTGATCGCCCCGTATATCAAGGTGCTGGGCGAAGAGGGCAAGGTGGCCGCCGACTTCCTGATTCGCCTGCATTTCGATCATAGCCAGGAAGACTACATGGACCTGCGGGTGGGCATGGTCGATGGCGATGGGCGCTTTACGCCCAAGTACTTGCCGGCGGTGCTGAGCCCGGCTCTGGATGAGTGGCTGCGCACTGCGATTCTCAAAGGCGCGGTCGACCAGGGTTTCTTCCAGTATCAGGGGTCGTTGAACCATAACGCGTTGCCGGCTTCGCGCAACATCAGTCTGTTTTTCAAGGTGCATGACGCCGAGCTGGCGTTCCAGCCGGGCTGGCCTCATGTCAGCAAGGTCAACGGCGAAGTGTTCGTCGAGGAAAGCGGCGTGCGCATTCTGGCCAGCAAGGGCCAGTTGCTCGACACAAAGGTCAAGGACGTCTACGTCAATATTCCCCATGCCCCTGCGGGCAAGGACAGCCACCTGCTGTTGACCGGTGGTTTTTCCGGCGGCCTGGGCGATGGCCTGAAAATTTTGCAGGAAGCGCCGATTGGTACGGCGTCGACCTTTGCCGGATGGAAAGGCGAGGGCGATCTGCAAGGCAAGCTGGACCTGGATGTGCCGCTGGCCAAAGGCACCGAGCCGAAGATCGTGGTGGACTTCCAGACCGACAAGGCCCGCCTGCAGTTGGCCGATCCGACCCTGGACCTCAACCAACTGAAGGGGAATTTCCGTTTCGACAGTGCCAAGGGCTTGAGCGGCGATCAAATCAGCGCCCAGGCGTTCGATCGGCCCATCAGTGCGCAGATCTTCGCCGAAGGCAGGCCGGGTGCTATCAGCACCCGCGTGGTCGCCAAGGGTCAGGTCACGGTCAAGCGGCTGACTGACTGGCTGAACGTTACCCAGCCGCTGCCAGTATCCGGCGATATCCCCTACCAGTTACAAGTCATCCTTAATGGCGCAGACAGTCAGTTGATGGTCAATTCCGACCTCAAGGGTGTGGCGGTGGATCTGCCGGCGCCGTTTGGCATGCCAGCGAGCCAGGGCCGAGACAGCACGTTCCGCATGACCCTGCAGGGCGCCGAACGGCGTTACTGGTTTGATTACGGGGAGCTGGCGAACTTCACCTTTGCCGCACCACCGGACAACTTCAATGAGGGGCGCGGCGAGTTGTTCCTCGGTGATGGCGATGCAGTGCTGCCGGGTGCGAAAGGCCTGCGCATTCGCGGCGTGCTGTCGGAGCTGGATATCGATCCGTGGAAGAAACTGGTTGGCCGTTACGCCGGTAATGACCCGGGTGGCAGCGCCAAGCAACTGCTCAGTGGCGCGGATTTCAAGGTCGGCAAGCTGACAGGCTTTGGCAAGCAGTTCGATCAGGTCAGCCTGCTGCTGGACCGCAAACCGGCGGCCTGGGGCCTGCAACTCGACAGCCAGCAGGCCAAAGGCTCGGTGAACCTGCCGGATGCGAAGGGCGCGCCCATCGCGATCAACCTGCAGTACGTAAAACTGCCTGCGGTTGACCCGACCGTGCAGGCGGATGAAAACGCGCCGGACCCGCTGGCCGACATCGACCCCAAGGACATTCCCGCGCTGGATATCAACATCGAGCAGTTGTTCCAGGGCCCGGACCTGATCGGTGCGTGGTCGCTGAAAATTCGGCCGACGGCCAAGGGCCTGGCCTTCAACAGCCTGGACCTGGGCCTCAAGGGCTTGCAGCTCAAGGGCGCGGGCGGTTGGGAAGGCACGGCCGGCGACAGCAGCAGTTGGTACAAAGGGCGCCTGGACGGCAAGAATATCGCCGATGTGCTCAAGGGCTGGGGCTTTGCGCCTACCGTGACCAGTCAGGAGTTTCACCTCGATGTGGACGGCCGCTGGCCGGGTTCGCCGGCGTGGGTCGGGCCAAAGCGCTTCTCCGGCATGCTCGATGCCGATTTCCGCCAGGGGCAATTTGTCGAAGTCGAGGGCGGCGCCCAGGCGTTGCGCGTGTTTGGGCTGCTCAACTTCAACTCCATCGGTCGTCGCCTGCGGCTGGACTTCTCCGACCTGCTCGGCAAGGGCTTGAGCTATGACCGGGTCAAAGGCCTGCTGGCGGCCAGTGATGGCGTGTTTGTAACGCGAGAGCCGATCACCATGACCGGGCCTTCGACCAACCTTGAACTCAATGGCACCCTGGACCTGGTGGCCGACCGCGTGGATGCCAAGCTGCTGGTGACCCTGCCGGTGACCAACAACCTGCCGATTGCGGCACTGATTGTCGGCGCGCCGGCCATCGGTGGTGCGCTGTTTCTGATCGACAAGCTGATCGGTGACCGCGTTTCGCGCTTCGCCAGCGTGCAATACACCGTGCAAGGGCCGTGGAAGGATCCGAAGATTACCTTCGACAAGCCTTTCGAAAAGGCCAAGTGAGACTTGATGGAGTAGCCTGTGGCTATTCTTTTATGGAGTATCGGCCATGACGTTTGCGGTAATTCAGATGGTCAGCCAGAGCGACGTGCTGGCCAACCTGGCCGAGGCCCGGCGCCTGCTGGAGCAGGCCGCCCAAGGCGGTGCCCGGCTGGCGGTGCTGCCGGAAAACTTCGCCGCCATGGGCCGCCGCGACGTGGCCGATATCGGCCGAGCCGAAGCCTTGGGCGAAGGCCCGATCCTGCCATGGTTGAAACAGGCCGCCCGCGACCTCACCTTATGGATAGTGGCCGGCACATTGCCGTTGCCGCCCAGGGATCAACCGAATGCCAAGTCCACTGCCTGCTCGCTGCTGATCGATGATCGCGGTGAGGTGGTTGCCCGTTACGACAAACTGCACCTGTTCGACGTCGACGTGGCGGATGCCCGGGGTCGCTATCGTGAATCCGACGACTATGCTTTTGGCAGCACTGTAATAGTGGCGGACACCCCCGTCGGACGATTGGGCCTGACGGTGTGTTACGACCTGCGCTTCCCGGAGTTGTACAGCGAGTTGCGTGCGGCGGGCGCTGAGCTGATCAGCGCGCCCTCGGCCTTTACGGCGGTCACCGGCGCTGCGCATTGGGACGTGCTGATCCGCGCGCGGGCCATCGAAACCCAGTGCTATGTGCTGGCGGCGGCTCAGGGCGGCGTGCACCCGGGCCCAAGGGACACTCACGGACATGCCGCCATCGTTGACCCTTGGGGCCGCGTGCTGGCGCAACAGGACCAAGGCGAAGCGGTGTTGCTGGCCGCACGCGACAGCACGGAACAGGCGTCGATACGGGCGCGCATGCCGGTGGTGAATCACCGGCGCTTTTTCTCGCAGGGCGCGCAGCGACCTGCTTCAGAACGATGAATTTAAGGCCAAACCTATGAGCGAGTTGTTGTCCTCAGTCAGTGAACACCTCCTGGCACCCGGTGGCGTGACCATCGAAAGCTTGCAAACCGTGCTCGGTGACCTGGCCGGGCCAGGTATCGATGCGGCCGACCTGTATTTTCAGGGGCAGATTTCCGAGTCCTGGTCGCTGGAAGACGGCATCGTCAAGGAAGGCAGTTTCAACCTCGACCAGGGCGTGGGCGTGCGTGCGCAATCGGGCGAAAAGACCGGGTTTGCCTACAGCAACGCGATCACCCTCGAAGCGCTGGGCCAGGCTGCGCGTGCCGCGCGTTCGATCTCCCGCGCCGGCCAGAATGGCACAGTGCAGGCGTTCAGCACCCAGGATGTCGCCCAGTTGTACGGCCCGGATAACCCGCTCGAAGTGATCAGCCGTGCGGAAAAGGTCGAGCTGCTCAAGCGCATCGACGCCGCCACCCGTGCGCTGGACCCGCGAATCCAGCGAGTCACCGTAAGCATGGCCGGGGTGTGGGAGCGCATCCTGGTGGCGTCCACTGACGGCAGCCTGGCAGCGGATGTGCGCCCACTGGTGCGTTTCAATGTCAGCGTGATCGTCGAACAGAACGGCCGCCGCGAACGCGGTGGGCATGGCGGCGGCGGGCGCACCGACTACCGGTATTTCCTCGCCGACGACCGCGCCATGGGGTACGCCCGCGAAGCGCTGCGCCAGGCGCTGGTCAATCTGGAAGCCATTCCGGCGCCAGCGGGCACGTTGCCGGTGGTGCTGGGGTCCGGTTGGTCCGGTGTGCTGCTTCACGAAGCGGTGGGTCATGGCCTGGAAGGTGACTTCAACCGCAAGGGCAGTTCGGCCTATAGCGGGCGCATGGGCGAAATGGTTGCGTCCAAACTGTGCACGATTGTTGATGACGGCACGCTGGCCGGCCGTCGTGGCTCGTTGACGGTGGACGATGAAGGCACGCCGACCGAGTGCACCACCCTGATCGAGAACGGCGTGCTCAAGGGCTACATGCAGGACAAGCTCAATGCCCGCCTGATGGGCGTGGCGCGTACCGGTAACGGTCGTCGCGAGTCCTACGCGCACCTGCCGATGCCGCGCATGACCAACACCTACATGCTCGGCGGCGAAAGCGACCCGGCGGAAATCATTGCGTCGGTCAAGCGCGGGATCTATTGCGCCAACCTCGGCGGCGGCCAGGTTGATATCACCAGCGGCAAGTTCGTGTTTTCCACCAGCGAGGCGTATCTGATCGAAGACGGCAGGATTACTGCGCCGGTCAAAGGGGCGACCTTGATTGGCAACGGTCCGGAAGCGATGAGCAAGGTGTCGATGGTCGGTAACGACCTGTCGCTGGACAGCGGCGTGGGCACATGCGGCAAGGATGGGCAGTCGGTGCCGGTGGGTGTCGGCCAGCCAACGCTGAAGATTGATGCGATCACCGTGGGTGGCACGGGGTCGTAAGAGATGGAGCTTCGGGTGGCGCAGACCGCCACCCGGGGAAGAGGATCAGCGCAGGCCGCGTTGAGTCTCGTCCAGCTCACGGATGTACTTGAAGATTTTACGGCTGGTGGCTGGCGCCTTGTTATGCGCCTGCTCGTGCTGGGCCTGACGGATCAGGGAGCGCAGTTGCTGGCGGTCCGCGTCCGGGTAGTCCAGCACGAATTTCTCCAGCACGGCGTCATCGCCCGCAATCAGGCGGTCACGCCAACGTTCCAGGTTGTGGAAGCGTTCGTTGTACTGGCGAGTGGAGGCATCGGTTTGATCAAGCAGGGCCAGGATGGCGTCAATGTCCTGATCGCGCATCAATTTGCCGATAAACATGATGTGCCGTTTACGCGCGATATTCGCGCTGTGCTTGGGCGCATCGGCCAGCGCCCGGCGCATTTCGTCGGTCAGTGGCAGTTTGGCAATCAAATCTTTCTTGAGCGTTGTAAGGCGCTCGCCGAGGTCAACCAGCGCATGCAGCTCGCGTTTGACCTGGGTTTTGCTTTTCTCCCCATCGAGGGAGTCGTCGTAAGAATCAACCATGGTGGCAGTCCGCAAAGAAACGCCGCCATGATAACCAGTCGGGGGCCGCTTGTCCGGCCCGGTCGCTCGATGGCCTTAACCGAAAGCAGATTTTGAGTGGAGAAAACCATGAGTGCAGCCCAAAGCGTCGGTCCGCAAGCGTTACCGGCACTGCAGGAACAAGTCGAGCAGATCCTTGCCGAGGCCAAGCGCCAGGGGGCCGCTGCCTGTGAAGTGGCGGTGTCGCTGGAGCAGGGGCTGTCGACTTCGGTGCGTCAGCGGGAAGTGGAAACTGTCGAGTTCAACCGTGACCAGGGGTTTGGCATCACCCTGTACGTCGGTCAGCGCAAAGGCTCGGCGAGCACCTCGGCCAGCGGCCCGGACGCGATACGCGAAACCGTCGCCGCCGCACTGGCAATTGCCAGGCACACTTCCGAGGACGAAAGCTCGGGCCTGGCCGACAAGGCGCTGATGGCCAGGGACGTGCAGGACTTCGATCTGTTCCACGCCTGGGACATCACGCCTGAGCAGGCGATCGAACAGGCGCTGACGTGTGAGGCCGCGGCGTTCGACGCAGATGCCCGCATCAAGAACGCCGATGGCACCACGTTGAGCACTCACCAGGGTTGCCGTGTGTATGGCAACAGCCATGGGTTTATCGGTGGTTATGCGTCGACTCGTCACAGTTTGAGCTGCGTCATGATTGCCGAAGCCAATGGCCAGATGCAGCGTGACTACTGGTACGACGTAAATCGCCAGGGCGAGTTGCTGGCCGACCCGGTCAGCATCGGCCAGCGCGCAGCACAGCGCGCCGCGAGCCGCCTCGGTGCGCGCCCGGTGCCAACCTGTGAGGTGCCGGTGCTGTTTTCCGCAGAGCTGGCCGGGGGCTTGTTCGGCAGTTTCCTGGGGGCGATTTCCGGTGGCAACCTGTACCGCAAATCCTCTTTCCTTGAGGGGGCTATCGGTCAGACGCTGTTTCCGGAGTGGATGACCATCGATGAGCGTCCGCACCTGATGCGCGCGATGGGCAGTTCATCGTTCGACGGTGATGGCCTGGCCACCTATGCCAAGCCGTTCGTCGAGCAGGGTGAGTTGGTGTCCTATGTGCTGGGTACCTACGCCGGTCGCAAGCTCGGCCTGCCCAGCACCGCCAACGCTGGCGGCGTGCATAACCTGTTCGTGAGCCATGGCGATGAAGACCAGGCCGCGCTGTTGCGTCGTATGGGGCGTGGCCTGCTGGTAACCGAACTGATGGGGCACGGCCTGAACATGGTCACCGGGGATTACTCGCGCGGCGCCGCGGGTTTCTGGGTGGAGAACGGCGAGATTCAGTTCGCGGTCCAGGAAGTCACCATCGCTGGCAACATGCGCGATATGTTCAAGCAGATCGTAGCGGTCGGAAATGATCTGGAACTGCGCAGCAACATTCGCACAGGTTCGGTACTGATCGAGCGGATGACAGTGGCGGGCAGCTGACCCACCCTTCGTCTCAAATAAAAAGCGCGCTATTCCACACGGATAGCGCGTTTTTTTTTATGCCTGGATTGTCGACGGATCACGCTGCCGCCATTGCGTTGATTCTGATTATCATTTAATAATAAATATCATTACCGAATGAGAGTGGGTTATGAGTCGCGTCCTGCATGAAGATCCCTACCTCGAAAGCTGGCGCTGGATGAGCCGTCAGATTCGCTGCGGCCTCGATCCCAACGAGCCGCGCCTGATCGAGCATTACCTCAACGAGGGTCGTTACCTCGCGTGCTGTACGGCGACTCACCCGTGGACAATTGCTGAAACCTCATTCCGCTTGCTGATCGACACCGCCAGCGATATTGCCCTGCCGTGGCACTGGCGATCGCTGTGCCTGGATCAGGCCTGGCGCCCGCTGCGCGACCTGGAAAAACTTTCCAGCTGTGCCTGTCGCCTCAAGCGCTGGCAGGCGTTTGCCTGGCAATTGGCGACGTGCCAATTGCAGCCCTCCCTTTCTGTTTCTGACCTGGTGCAAGGATCCTCCGATGAGTAACACCCGTATCGAACGCGACAGCATGGGCGAACTGCACGTACCGGCCGAGGCTCTGTACGGCGCCCAGACCCAGCGCGCCGTGGACAACTTCCCGATCAGCCATCAGCGCATGCCGGCGCCCTTCATTCGCGCGCTGATCCTGGCCAAGGCCGCCGCCGCCAAGGCCAATGTCGAGCTCAAACAGATCAGCGAAGGGCAGGGCAAGGCTATCGTCGACGCCGCCCAGGGTTTGCTCGAAGGCGACTTCATGCGCCACTTCCCGGTGGATATCTTCCAGACCGGTTCCGGCACCAGCTCCAACATGAACGCCAACGAAGTGATCGCCACCCTCGCCAGCCGCCTGCTGGGCGAGGGGGTCAACCCCAACGATCACGTCAACTGCGGGCAAAGCAGCAACGACATCATCCCCACCACCATTCACGTCAGCGCAGCAATGGTGTTGCATGAGCAAACGTTACCGGCGCTGCTGCATCTGGTGCAGGTTATCGAGCAGAAAGCCGAGCAGGTGCATCCGTTCATCAAGACCGGCCGCACCCATCTGATGGACGCCATGCCGGTACGCATGAGTCAGGTGCTCAACGGCTGGGCGCAGCAGCTCAAGGCCAACATCGGGCATCTGCAGGACCTGCTGCCCAGTCTGCAGGCCCTGGCCCAGGGCGGCACCGCCGTGGGCACGGGCATCAACGCACATCCCGAATTCGCCGCGCGCTTCAGTCAGCAACTGAGCAGCCTGACCGGCGTGAAATTCACCCCGGGCAAGAACCTGTTCGCGCTGATCGGCTCCCAGGACACCGCCGTTGCGGTGTCGGGCCAACTGAAGGCGACCGCCGTGTCGCTGATGAAAATCGCCAATGACCTGCGCTGGATGAACTCGGGCCCATTGGCCGGCCTGGGCGAAATCGAACTGCAGGCTTTGCAGCCGGGTTCGTCGATCATGCCCGGCAAGGTCAACCCGGTAATCCCCGAGGCGACCGCCATGGTCGCCGCGCAGGTGATCGGCAATGACACGGTGATCACCATCGCCGGCCAGTCGGGCAACTTCGAACTCAACGTGATGCTGCCGATCATCGCCCAGAACCTGCTCAGCAGCCTCGAACTGCTGGGCAATTCCAGCCGTCTGCTGGCGGACAAGGCGATTGCTAGCTTCAAGGTCAACGAAACCCGGCTCAAGGAAGCGTTGTCGCGCAACCCGATCCTGGTGACGGCACTCAACCCGATCATTGGTTACCAGAAGGCGGCTGAAATCGCCAAAAAGGCCTATCAGCAGGGTCGCCCGGTGATCGATGTCGCCCTTGAACACACTGACTTGCCGCGTAGCCAACTGGAGGTCCTGCTGGACCCGGAAAAGCTCACGGCCGGCGGCGTGTAATCACCGACCTGCTTTGGAGGCTCACCATGGAGCACTGGAAACGCACGATCGAACGGGCCAATCGCTGTTTTATGGCCGGTGAACTGGTTGACGCTCGCGAGGCCTACCTGCAAGCCCTGGCCCTCGCGCAAGTGTTGTTCGAACGCTGGGCGGATGCCGACGAAGCGGTGGCGGCCTGCGTCATTTCCCATCACAACCTGGCGGACCTGCACCTGCGCCTGAACCAGCCTGAGGAAAGCGCCGAATACCTCTGCGCGGTCCATCAGCGCTTGTTGCAGACCATGCAGGACCCGCGTCTGCCGCCGCAACTGCGTGAGGCGGCATTGCGCCAAAGCAGCAAAACCTACGTCGAACTGCTGAATTTCATCAGCGATCACGGTGAATACCCACGCACTCATCGCCTGCTGGGCGGTGCCGCGGTGCAACCGACCCCGTCTCAATACGGAGCACATTGATATGAGTTACACCTTGCCTGCCTTGCCCTACGCCTACGATGCCCTGGAACCGCACATCGATGCGCAAACCATGGAAATCCACTACACCAGGCACCATCAGACCTACATCAACAACTTGAACGCTGCGGTTGATGGTACTGAGTTTGCCGACTGGCCGATTGAAAAGCTGGTGTCCAGCGTCCAGCAGTTGCCCGAGAAGTTGCGCGCTGCGGTGATCAATCAGGGCGGGGGCCATGCCAACCACTCGTTGTTCTGGGCCGTCATGTCGCCCAAAGGTGGCGGCAAGCCCGAAGGCGCACTGGGCAAGGCGATTGATCAGCAATTGGGCGGCTTCGAAAGCTTCAAGGAGGCATTCACCAAAGCCGCGCTGACCCGCTTCGGCAGCGGTTGGGCCTGGCTGAGCGTTACTCCGCAAAAGACCCTGGTGGTGGAAAGCAGCGGTAATCAGGACAGCCCGCTGATGAACGGCAATACCCCGATCCTGGGTCTGGACGTTTGGGAGCATGCGTATTACCTGCTGTACCAGAACCGCCGCCCGGAATACATCAACGCCTTCTACAGCGTTATCAACTGGCCCGAAGTGTCTGCACGCTATCAGGCCGCCGTGGCCTGATATTTATCTCCATAACAAGACCTAAGGCCGACTATGGGTACTGGAACACTGGCGATCAGCAGCGTGCGATTGTTTCGCTATGCGTTTGGCTCGCTGCTGCTGCTGGCAGGCACTGCATTGCTGGTGGCCCACGGGCTGGCCTGGCTGGACCTGGAACCGCGCATCCTGCGTGCCCTGCAGGGCGGTGCGCTCTGTGCGCTCGGCACAGCTTTGGGCGCGGTGCCCGTACTGGTAATCCGGCGCATGCCGGTGGCGTTGAGCGATACGCTATTGGGCTTCGGGGCGGGGGTGATGCTGGCTGCGACCGCCTTTTCGCTGGTGGTGCCGGGTATTTCCGCCGCCGAAAGCCTGGGGCTTTCGTCTTGGGCCGCCAGTGGCCTGATCAGTTTCGGCATCATGCTGGGCGCATTCGGGCTGTATTTGGTGGATCGCAAGGTTTCCGGCACCAGTCCGGAGATGTTGGTGGGCACACCGGATAAACCGGTCATCCCGCCTCGAATCTGGTTGTTTGTATTTGCCATCATCGCCCACAACATTCCGGAAGGCATGGCGGTGGGGGTGTCCGCCGGCGGCGGCATGCCGGATGCCGACAGCCTGGCGATGGGCATCGCGCTGCAGGATGTGCCGGAAGGACTGGTGATCGCGCTGGTACTGGCGGGAGCAGGTATGTCGCGGGTCAAGGCGTTCCTGATCGGCGCCGCTTCAGGCCTGGTGGAGCCGGTGTTCGCCGTGCTCTGTGCCTGGCTGGTCACCCTTGCAGAAGTGCTGTTGCCATTGGGCCTGGCATTGGCTGCGGGCGCGATGCTGCTGGTGGTGACTCACGAAGTGATCCCCGAGTCGCGGCGCAATGGTCACGACAAGCTTGCCAGCCTTGGGTTGTGCCTGGGGTTTTGCTTGATGATGGTGATGGACACTGCCCTGGGTTAGGCCGCGCTGCTACTCAGGTTGGCGGTTATTCACCTTCGTCAAACTTGTTGTTGATCAACTCCACCAAGGCTGCCATCGCTTCATCCTCCTGCTCACCTTCGGTTTTCAGATGAATCGTGGTGCCCTTGCCCGCAGCCAGCATCATCATTGCCATGATGCTTTTGCCATCGACCATCGACTCCGGTGTACGCCCGGCGCGGATCTGGCAAGGAAACTTCCCGGCAACGCCGACGAATTTGGCCGAAGCCCGGGCGTGGAGGCCCAGCTTGTTGATAATTTGAATTTCCAGAGCGGGCATCGCGGAGGTGTTCCTTTCAGCTTAGGTCGCGGTGGCGGACCTGAACGTTCTTGAGGGTTTGCTGCAGCACCAGGCCAAGACGTTCGGTCAGGTAGACGGAGCGGTGGTGACCGCCGGTGCAGCCGATGGCTATGGTGACATAAGCGCGATTGCTCGCGGCAAAGCGCGGCAGCCATTTGAGCAGGTAGGTGGAGATGTCCTGGAACATATCCTCCACATCCGGTTGCGCGGCCAGGTAATCGATCACCGGCTGATCCAGTCCGGATTGTTCGCGTAGCTCCGGTTTCCAGTAAGGATTGGGCAGGCAGCGCACGTCGAACACCAGGTCGGCATCCACCGGCATGCCGCGTTTGAAGCCAAATGACTCGACCAGAAAGGCCGTACCGGGCTCAGGCTGATTGAGCAGACGCAGCTTGATGGCGTCGCGCAGCTGGTACAGGTTCAGGTTGGTGGTGTTGATCTTGAGGTCGGCCAGATCAATGATCGGCCCCAGCAGCGTGGTCTCGTCTTCGATGGCCTCGGCCAGCGAGCGGTTCGGGCTGCTCAGCGGGTGGCGCCGGCGGGTTTCGGAGAAACGCTTGAGCAGCGTCTCTTCGTCGGCGTCCAGGTACAGCACATCACAATGAATATGCTTGCCGCGCACTTCTTCGAGCAGTTCAGGGAACCGCGAGAGGTGGCTGGGCAGGTTGCGTGCATCAATCGAAACGGCGACCAGCGGTTGCGCCAATTCGGTATGGATAAGCGCGCGTTCGGCCAGTTCCGGCAGCAGGCCGGCGGGCAAATTATCGATGCAATAAAAACCGCTGTCTTCAAGCACATTGAGTGCGGTGCTTTTACCCGAGCCGGAGCGGCCACTGACAATGATCAGGCGCATGGTTATTGCTCGTCCAGCACAACCTGATACAACGCCTCATTGCTGCTGGCGTTGCGCAGTTTATGACGTACTTCCTTGCGGTCGAGCATGCTGGCGATCTGCCGAAGCAGTTCCAGGTGAGCATCGGTGGCCGCTTCCGGGACCAGCAAAACGAAGAGCAGGTCGACCGGAGCGCCGTCGATGGCATCGAAATCAATGGGTCTTTCCAGGTGCAGCAAGGCGCTGACCGGTGTGTCGCAGCCTTTGAGTCGGCAGTGAGGAATCGCGATGCCGTTGCCAAAACCGGTGGAGCCCAGTTTTTCACGGTCGATCAGGGCCTTGAACACGACCTGCTCATCCAGCTCGGGCACTTCCCGGCTGATCAGGTTGGCAATGTGTTCGAGGGCTTTTTTCTTACTGCCACCCGGCGCGTTCACCAGGGAACGGCCGGGGGTCAGGATGGTTTCAAGTCGGATCATGGGGGGGAGTTAACGACCTGTACCTTGCATCAGGTGCAGATTCTTTTCCTTATGCTTTATGAGTTGGCGGTCGAGCTTGTCGTAGAGCGAGTCAATCGCCGCGTACATGTCTTCGTGTTCCGCATTGGCGACGAGCTTGGCATTCGGTACGTGCAGGGTGGCTTCGATTTTCTGCTTGAGCTTGTCGACCTCCATGATGACCTGCACATTGGTGATCTTGTCGAAATGCCCCGCAAGCTTGTTCAGCTTGCTCTCGGTGTATTCACGCAGGGGCTTGGTGACTTCCAGCTGGTGTCCACTGATGTTGACTTGCATACAGCTTCTCCTTCGTTGCCAGTGCATAAAGCGACAGGCGAAAAGCGCCTGCCACTGGAACGCTGTGGCCCGCCCGTCACATCAACCGCTTACGCTCGCTGGAAGGCGCAATCCCAAGGGATTCGCGATACTTGGCGACGGTTCGACGGGCGACCTGAATGCCTTGTGCCTCCAGTAAACCAGCGATCTTACTGTCACTCAATGGCTTTTTCTGATTTTCCGCGGCAACCAGTTTTTTGATGATTGCGCGAATCGCCGTGGACGAGCATTCGCCGCCTTCGGAGGTGCTGACGTGGCTGGAGAAAAAGTATTTCAGCTCATATATACCCCGCGGGGTATGCATGAATTTCTGTGTGGTGACCCGCGAAATCGTCGATTCGTGCATGCCCACCGCTTCCGCGATATCGTGCAGCACCAGCGGTTTCATCGCTTCGTCGCCGTACTCCAGGAAGCCGCGCTGATGCTCGACGATCTGGGTGGCCACTTTCATCAGGGTTTCGTTGCGGCTTTGCAGGCTCTTGATGAACCAGCGGGCTTCCTGCAACTGGTTGCGCATGAAGGTGTTGTCGGCACTGGTGTCGGCGCGGCGCACAAAGCCGGCGTACTGCGGGTTGACCCGCAGGCGCGGCACGGATTCCTGGTTCAACTCCACCAGCCAGCGCTCGTTGTCCTTGCGGACGATCACGTCGGGGACCACGTATTCGGCTTCGCTGGATTCGATCTGCGAGCCCGGCCTCGGGTTGAGGCTCTGCACCAGCTCGATGACCTGGCGCAGTTCATCTTCCTTGAGCTTCATGCGACGCATCAGCTGGCTGTAGTCACGGCTGCCCAACAGATCGATGTAGTCGGTAACCAGGCGCTGGGCTTCAGCGAGCCATGGCGTCCTGGCGGGCAATTGACGCAATTGCAGCAGCAGGCATTCACTGAGGTTGCGCGCACCGATACCGGCGGGCTCGAACTGCTGGATACGGTGCAGCACGGCTTCAATCTCGTCCAGTTCGATATCCAGTTCGGGGTCGAAAGCCTCCAGAATTTCGTCGAGCGTCTCGTCCAGATAGCCCTGGTTGTTGATGCAGTCGATCAGGGTGACGGCGATCAGGCGATCAGTGTCGGACATCGGCGCCAGGTTCAGCTGCCACAGCAGGTGGCTTTGCAGGCTCTCGCCGACGGAGGTGCGGGTGGTGAAGTCCCACTCGTCATCATCATTGCTGGGCAAGCTGCTCGCGCTGGTCTGGTAGACATCTTCCCAGGCGGTGTCCACGGGCAGTTCGTTGGGAATGCGTTCGTTCCAGTCGCCTTCCTCGAGGTTGTCCACCGTGGGGGCAGTTTCCTGATAGGAGGGTTCCTGCACGTCCGGGTTGGGTTTTTGCTCGATGTTGTCGGCCAGTGGGTCTGCATTATCGAAGTCGTCGCCTTCTTCCTGGCGTTCGAGCATCGGATTGGACTCCAGGGCCTCCTGGATTTCCTGTTGCAGGTCCAGGGTCGACAATTGGAGCAGGCGGATGGCCTGTTGCAGCTGCGGTGTCATCGTCAGCTGCTGGCCCATTCTCAGGACTAGCGATGGTTTCATGGCAGGGGCTTAACACCTTATTCGCCGGCGCAATGCGCCATCCACGACAGGGCGCGCGAGCGCCAAACATAAGCAAATTATATGCCTGATATCAGGTGCTTTGCCTAGAGCGCGATGACAATAAAAATACTGAAGTTTTCATTGACTCGCGCGCTCGTCGGCGAACGCCCTGATACCACCGTGTCTACAGGCGGAACTCGTGACCCAGGTACACTTCCTTGACCAGTTCGTTGGCCAGGATAGTCGCCGAATCGCCTTCGGCGATCAGTTGGCCATCGTTGACGATATAGGCGGTCTCGCAGATATCGAGGGTCTCACGGACGTTGTGGTCGGTGATCAGCACACCGATACCCTTGGCCTTGAGATGATGGATGATCTGCTTGATGTCGCCGACCGAAATCGGGTCGACGCCGGCAAACGGTTCGTCCAGCAGGATGAACTTGGGTGCCGTCGCCAGGGCGCGGGCGATTTCCACGCGGCGACGCTCACCACCGGACAGACTCATGCCGAGGTTGTCGCGAATGTGGTTGATGTGGAATTCCTGCAGCAGGCTTTCCAGCTCCTGACGGCGGCCGTCGCGGTCGAGTTCCTTGCGGGTCTCGAGGATCGCCATGATGTTGTCGGCAACCGACAGCTTGCGGAAAATCGACGCTTCCTGTGGCAGATAGCCGATACCGGCGCGTGCACGACCGTGCATGGGCTGGTGGCTGACGTCGAGGTCGTCGATCAGCACACGCCCCTGGTCGGCCTGGACGAGGCCCACGATCATGTAGAAGCAGGTGGTCTTGCCGGCGCCGTTGGGGCCGAGCAAGCCGACGATCTGGCCGCTGTCGATCGACAGGCTGACGTCGCGCACGACCTGACGGCTTTTGTAGGCCTTGGCCAGATGCTGGGCTTTCAGGGTTGCCATTACTCGGCCTTCTTCTTCGGCTGGATAACCATGTCGATTCGCGGACGGGGTGCAGTGACCTTGGAGCCATTGGCGCGACCGGCGTTGGCGATCTGCTTCACGGTGTCATAGGTGATTTTTTCACCTTCCGTGGAGTTGCCATCGGGGCTCAGCACCTTGGCCTGGTCGATCAGCACGATGCGATTCTGCTGGGCGTGATACTGGATGGTCTTGCCGTAGCCCTTCATCGGGCCGGTATCGGCAGGGGCCTGCTTCTGCTCGAAGTAGGCCAGGTTACCCACCGACGTCACCACGTCGATGTCGCCAGCCGGGGTGCGGGTGAGGGTCACCGTGTTGCCGGTGATCTTCATCGAGCCCTGGGTGATGATGACGCCGCCGGTGTAGGTTGCGACGCCTTGCTTGTCATCGAGCTGAGCATCGTCAGCCGAGATGTGGATCGGTTGCTGGCTATCGTTCGGCAGAGCCCAGGCGCTCACGCTTCCCAGTGCTGCGCCCAGACCGAGCAAAATAGGGAGAGTTTTAACGAGCCTCATACTGTCCTCTTACGTTCGATAGCAGGTGTATCCTGCTTTCTTTCAAATACGCTTTCATTCCCTTGCCAGTCGATACACCGCCAGCGCCGTCGATTCTAACGTCTTGCTCGGTCTGCGCATATTGCCTTTGTGGGAATACGGTCATGCGACTGCTGGTAATGATGGTGTCGCGGTTCTGCGCGTCAGTTCGTGCGACGCGCACCGAGTCGATCAGTTCCACCTCGGTGCCGTCCGGGTTGACCTCGCCACGCTTGCTGGTCACGTGCCACGGGAACTCGGTGCCACGGTACAGATTCAGGTCCGGGTTGGTCAGCAGCGTGACTTCGGAAGCCTTCAAATGCTCGACCTTGTCCGATGTCATCTCGTACTGCACCTTGCCATCGGGCAGAAACTGCACGCTGTAGGCGTTGGTTGCGTAATAGTCGATAACCCCTTCGTCAACCTGCGCAACAGGCTGGTCGAGAAAGCGCTCCGGGCTGATATTCCAGTAGCCTACCGCGAGGAACAGCGCGGCAATGACCCCGAATAACAGGAAGTTGCGAATCTTTTTGCTCAGCATAAAACGCTCTATAGGTAGGCGGCGTGGGCCGCTTCAAGGCGGCCCTGGGCACGCAGGATCAGCTCGCAGAACTCGCGGGCGGCGCCTTCGCCGCCGCGGGCGGTCGTGACGCCATGGGCGTGTTCACGCACGAACGCAGCAGCATTGGCGACGGCCATGCCCAGGCCCACGCGGCGAATCACCGGCAAGTCCGGCAAGTCGTCACCCAGGTAGGCGACCTGCTCATAGCTTAGGTTGAGTTGGCCAAGAAGCTCGTCGAGCACCACCAGTTTATCCTCACGGCCCTGATACAGGTGAGGAATACCCAGGTTTTGTGCGCGGCGTTCCACAACGGGTGTTTTTCGACCACTGATAATGGCCGTTTGCACGCCTGCGGCCATCAACATCTTGATGCCCTGGCCATCGAGGGTGTTGAACGTCTTGAATTCGCTGCCATCTTCGAGGAAGTAAAGGCGGCCATCAGTCAATACGCCGTCCACGTCGAAAATCGCCAATTTGATGTGTTTGCCGCGTTGCAGCAGGTCGTCGCTCATTTACATCACTCCCGCACGCAGCAAGTCGTGCATGTTCAGGGCGCCAATCGGGCGGTCGTCGGCATTGACCACCACCAGCGCGCCGATCTTGTGGTCTTCCATGATCTTCAGCGCTTCGGCTGCCAGCATCTCGGGGCGTGCCGTCTTGCCGTGGGGCGTCATCACCGCATCAATGGTGGCCGTGTGGATATCGATGGTGCGGTCCAGGGTGCGACGCAGGTCGCCGTCCGTGAACACGCCGGCCAGTCGCCCGTCCGCTTCCAGAATAACGGTCATGCCCAGGCCCTTGCGCGTCATTTCCATCAGCGCATCCTTGAGCAGGGTACCGCGCTGGACGTGAGGCAGTTCATCGCCCGAATGCATCACATGTTCCACCTTGAGCAGCAGGCGGCGGCCCAGGGCACCACCGGGGTGGGAAAACGCAAAGTCTTCAGCGGTGAACCCGCGCGCTTCGAGCAGCGCCACGGCGAGCGCATCGCCCATCACCAGGGTGGCGGTGGTGGAGGAGGTCGGCGCCAGGTTAAGCGGGCAGGCTTCGTGGGTCACGTGTACGTTCAGATTGACGTCGGCGGCCTTGGCCAGCGTCGACTCCGGGTTGCCGGTGACACTGATCATCTGGATACCCAGGCGCTTGATCAGCGGCAGCAGGGTCACGATTTCGTTGGTGGTACCGGAGTTGGACAGGGCCAGGATCACGTCGTCGCGGGTGATCATGCCCATGTCGCCATGACTGGCTTCAGCCGGGTGCACGAAAAAAGCGGTGGTACCGGTGCTCGCCAGGGTGGCGGCAATCTTATTGCCGACATGGCCGGATTTGCCCATGCCGACCACCACAACGCGGCCCTTGCTGGCCAGAATCAGCTCACAGGCGCGTACAAAATCCGCGTCGATATGGGCCAGCAAGCCTTCTACGGCTTCAAGCTCCAGGCGGATCGTACGTTGTGCGGATTGAATGAGGTCGCTGGATTGGCTCATGTCTGAAGTCGTATAGCCTGACGAAAAGTCGGCGATTATAGCGGTAATGAACAATTCCCTCACGCTAGATCGTCAGGGTTTATTCGATAGGCGCAAATTTACACTCGGTTACATCCTCGCGGTTTTTTCGCTGTCCTGATTCTGAACGAGCGATGTTCCGGCCTTGGGGGCTCTGCACCAGCGGTGATATAGTTCGCCGCTTGTTCGGCCCGCCCAGCACACGCGGCTATTTATATTGCGCAAGCGTGTAAACGTTTGTCGTTCACGTGGTGTCTGAGTGTGAGTCCGCATCCCAAGGAGTTTAGATGAGTGCCGATAACGCCTACGCGGTCGAGCTGAAGGGCCTTTCCTTCAAGCGCGGGACGCGCAGCATCTTCAATAACGTCGATATTCGCATTCCCCGCGGCAAGGTCACGGGCATCATGGGGCCTTCCGGTTGCGGCAAGACCACCCTGTTGCGTCTGATGGGCATGCAGTTGCGGCCCAGCGCCGGCGAAGTGTGGGTCAATGGCCAGAACCTGCCGACGCTGTCGCGCAGTGATCTGTTCGACGCGCGCAAGCACATGGGTGTGCTGTTCCAGAGCGGCGCGCTGTTCACAGACCTGGACGTGTTCGAGAACGTGGCCTTCCCGTTGCGGGTGCATACCCAGCTGTCCGACGAGATGATTCGTGACATCGTGTTGTTGAAACTGCAGGCCGTCGGCCTTCGCGGAGCCATCGACCTGATGCCGGACGAACTGTCAGGCGGCATGAAGCGCCGTGTCGCGCTGGCGCGAGCCATTGCCCTGGATCCGCAGATCCTCATGTACGACGAGCCCTTCGTGGGCCAGGACCCGATCGCCATGGGTGTCCTGGTGCGCCTGATCCGTCTGCTCAACGATGCGCTGGGAATCACCAGTATCGTGGTCTCCCACGACCTGGCCGAAACGGCGAGCATCGCCGACTACCTGTATGTCGTCGGCGATGGCCAGGTGCTGGGGCAGGGCACGCCCGAAGAGCTGATGAACGCCGACAACCCGCGCATTCGCCAATTCATGACCGGTGATCCCGATGGTCCGGTGCCCTTTCATTTTCCGGCAGCGGATTACCGCTCAGACCTTCTGGGGAAGCGTTGATGCGCAAGACATCTCTTATCGAGAAGGTTCGCCTTTTCGGTCGGTCCGGCATCGATATCATCGAAGTGCTGGGTCGTTCGACCATTTTCCTGTTCCACGCCCTGCTGGGGCGCGGTGGCATCGGCGGTGGCTTTGGCCTGCTGCTCAAGCAATTGCACGCTGTGGGCGTGATGTCGCTGGTGATCATCGTGGTGTCCGGGGTTTTCATCGGCATGGTGCTGGCGCTGCAAGGCTTCAACATCCTTTCGAGCTATGGCTCGGAACAGGCGGTAGGCCAGTTGGTTGCCCTGACGCTGCTGCGTGAGCTGGGGCCGGTGGTGACCGCGCTGCTGTTCGCCGGGCGCGCAGGTTCTGCACTGACCGCCGAAATCGGCAACATGAAATCCACCGAGCAGTTGTCCAGCCTGGAAATGATCGGTGTGGACCCGCTCAAGTACATCGTTGCCCCACGCCTGTGGGCCGGCTTCATTTCCCTGCCGCTGCTGGCGATGATTTTCAGCGTGGTGGGCATCTGGGGCGGCTCTTGGGTTGCCGTGGACTGGCTGGGCGTCTATGACGGTTCCTACTGGGCCAACATGCAAAACAGCGTGACCTTCACGGGTGATGTGCTCAACGGCATCATAAAGAGCATTGTCTTCGCGTTTGTCGTGACCTGGATCGCCGTATTCCAAGGCTATGACTGTGAGCCCACTTCAGAGGGGATCAGCCGTGCCACCACCAAGACCGTTGTGTACGCCTCGCTGGCGGTACTGGGCCTTGACTTCATTTTGACCGCCTTGATGTTTGGAGACTTCTGATGCAAAACCGCACTGTGGAAATCGGTGTCGGCCTTTTCTTGCTGGCTGGCATCCTGGCTTTACTGTTGCTGGCCCTGCGGGTCAGCGGTCTTTCGGCCAGCCCCACCGCCGATACCTATAAACTTTACGCGTACTTCGACAATATCGCCGGTTTGACTGTCAGAGCTAAAGTGACCATGGCCGGTGTCACCATCGGCAAGGTCACGGCAATCGATCTGGATCGCGACAGCTTCACCGGGCGAGTGACGATGCAACTGGACAAGAAGGTGGATAACCTGCCGACTGACTCCACAGCATCTATCCTCACTGCGGGTTTGCTCGGTGAGAAGTACATCGGTGTCAGCGTGGGTGGGGAAACAGCCCTGCTCAAGGATGGTTCGACCATCCACGACACGCAGTCGTCGCTGGTGCTTGAGGACCTGATTGGTAAGTTCCTGCTCAACACGGTCAATAAAGACGCCAAATGAGGAATCTGTTCATGATCTCTACCTTGCGACGTGGCCTGCTGGTACTGCTTGCAGCGTTGCCGCTGATGGCAAACGCGGCAGGTTCTGCCCACGACCTGGTGCAGGACACGACCAACAAGATGTTGGCTGACCTGACGGCCAACAAAGAAAAGTACAAACAGGACCCGAGCCAGTTCTACAACGCGCTCGACACCATCGTGGGCCCGGTCGTGGATGCCGAAGGCATCTCCCGCAGCATCATGACGGTGAAGTATTCGCGCAAGGCCACGCCGGCGCAGATGCAGACCTTCCAGGAAAACTTCAAGCGCGGGCTGTTCCAGTTCTACGGCAACGCCTTGCTCGAGTACAACAACCAGGGCATTACCGTGGCCCCGGCCGGCGACGAATCGGGTGACCGCACCAGCGTCAACATGAGCGTCAAAGGCAACAATGGCGCGGTGTACCCTGTGCAGTACACGCTGGAGAAGGTCAAGGGCGAGTGGAAGCTGCGCAACGTGATCATCAACGGCATCAACATCGGCAAACTGTTCCGTGACCAGTTCGCCGACGCGATGCAGCGCAATGGCAACGACCTGGACAAGACCATCAATGGTTGGGCCGGTGAAGTGGCCAAGGCCAAGGAAACCTCCGACAAAGAAGCCGGGAAGTCTGCGCAATGACCGAGTCGGCTGTTCGTATGGGCGCTGCCGGCGAGCTGTTCCTCAGTGGCGTGCTGGATTACCGTACCGGGCCTGACCTGCGCAAGCAGGGCCAGGCGCTGATCCAGGCCAGCAGCGCACCTGCGCTGGTGCTCGATTGCTCGGCGGTGACCAAGTCCAGCAGCGTAGGTTTGTCCTTGTTGCTGTGCTTCATGCGTGATGCCGAAGCGGCCAACAAGCCGCTCAGCATTCGTGCGCTGCCCGAGGACATGCGTGAGATCGCCGAGGTTTCCGGTCTGACCGAGCTGCTGGCGCATCCTTAATACACGTTATTACAGGAGCCCCCCGTCAGAGTCCTGCTATGCGGGGTTCGCAGGCGCGGGGCTTTTTTGTATGATGTGCGACCCGTGCGCACTGGGCGCCGATAGAGGTTGAACATGCAGGCCCTAGAAGTTAAGAGCTTTCTCGAAGGAAAGCTGCCGGGAACGACCGTAGAAGTTGAAGGCGAAGGCTGCAATTTCCAGCTGAACGTGATTAGCGATGAACTGGCGGCATTGAGCCCGGTCAAGCGTCAGCAGCAGATCTATGCCCATTTGAACCCATGGATCACCGATGGCAGCATCCATGCGGTCACTATGAAATTTTTCAGCCGCGCGGCCTGGGCCGAGCGCACCTGAGCCCCCAAGGCGTCGAGATTCTTATGGATAAATTGATTATTACCGGCGGTGCCCGCCTTGATGGCGAGATCCGCATCTCCGGTGCGAAAAACTCCGCCTTGCCGATTCTGGCAGCGACCCTGCTGTGCGATGGCCCGGTCACCGTGGCCAACCTGCCGCACCTGCACGACATCACCACCATGATCGAGCTGTTCGGTCGCATGGGCATCGAGCCGGTGATCGACGAGAAACTCTCGGTCGAAATCGACCCCCGCACCATCAAGACCCTGATCGCCCCGTACGAACTGGTCAAGACCATGCGTGCGTCGATCCTGGTGCTGGGCCCCATGGTTGCCCGTTTCGGCGAGGCTGAAGTGGCCCTGCCTGGCGGTTGCGCCATTGGCTCGCGTCCGGTCGACCTGCACATCCGTGGCCTTGAAGCCATGGGCGCGGTCATCGACGTTGAAGGCGGCTACATCAAGGCCAAGGCGCCAGAAGGCGGCCTGCGTGGCGCCAATTTCTTCTTCGATACCGTCAGCGTCACCGGCACCGAGAACATCATGATGGCCGCGGCCCTGGCCAACGGCCGCAGCGTCCTGCAAAACGCCGCGCGCGAGCCGGAAGTGGTCGACCTGGCCAACTTCCTGATCGCGATGGGTGCCAATATCAGCGGCGCCGGCACCGACACCATCACCATCGACGGTGTGAAGCGTCTGCACTCGGCCACCTACAAAGTGATGCCGGACCGTATCGAGACGGGCACTTACCTGGTTGCCGCCGCCGTTACCGGTGGCCGCGTCAAGGTCAAGGACACCGATCCGACCATCCTTGAAGCCGTTCTGGAAAAACTCAAGGAAGCCGGTGCTGAAATCACCACCGGTGAAGACTGGATCGAGCTGAACATGCACGGCAAGCGGCCAAAAGCCGTTAACGTGCGCACCGCTCCGTACCCGGCGTTCCCGACCGACATGCAGGCGCAGTTCATCTCCCTGAACGCAATCGCCGAAGGCACCGGTGCGGTGATCGAGACCATCTTCGAAAACCGTTTCATGCACGTGTACGAACTGCACCGCATGGGCGCCAAGATCCAGGTTGAAGGCAATACCGCCATCGTCACCGGTATCGACAAGCTCAAGGGCGCGCCAGTGATGGCTACCGACCTGCGGGCGTCGGCCAGTCTGGTGATCTCGGCGCTGTGCGCTGACGGCGACACCCTCATCGACCGCATCTACCACATCGACCGTGGTTACGAGTGCATCGAAGAAAAACTGCAGATGCTCGGCGCGAAGATCCGCCGCGTACCGGGCTAGTCCTGGCGCCGTAAACACCGCCGCTGTTGCGGCAAGTGGGCTCCTGCGGTGAGCGAGCTTTTGTGGCAAGCGGGCTTTTGTGGCGAGCGGGCTTGCCCCGCGTTGGACTGCGCAGCAGTCCCGCTTTTTGGGATCGCTACGCAACCCAGCGCGTTGCAAGCCCGCTCGCTACAGTGAGGTGCTTGCCGTTAAGTGAGCGGTGTGCTGAATTTGTTTCAAGTCGAGGCTGTCACGGCCTCGATCTGTGTCTGGCGCCGTTTGCGACCAGACCGCAATTGCCTGATGAAGGACTGACGTTCCCATGTTGACCATCGCACTGTCCAAGGGCCGCATCCTTGACGACACGTTGCCCCTGCTGGCTGAAGCGGGCATCGTGCCGACCGAGAATCCGGACAAGAGCCGCAAGCTGATCATCCCCACGACCCAGGACGACGTGCGCCTGTTGATCGTGCGGGCTACCGATGTGCCGACCTACGTCGAGCATGGCGCGGCCGACCTCGGCGTCGCCGGCAAGGACGTGCTGATGGAATACGGCGGCCAGGGCCTGTACGAGCCGCTGGACCTGCGTATTGCCCTGTGCAAGCTGATGACCGCCGGCCGTGTCGGTGATGTCGAGCCTAAAGGCCGCTTGCGGGTGGCCACCAAGTTCGTCAACGTTGCCAAGCGTTACTACGCCGAACAAGGCCGCCAGGTCGATATCATCAAGCTCTATGGCTCGATGGAGCTGGCGCCGCTGATCGGCCTGGCCGACAAGATCATCGACGTGGTCGACACCGGCAACACCCTGCGTGCCAACGGGCTTGAACCCCAGGATTTCATTGCCGATATCAGCTCCCGGCTGATCGTCAACAAAGCATCGATGAAGATGCAGCATGCCCGTATCCAGGCGTTGATCGACACCCTGCGCAAGGCAGTGGAGTCGCGACACCGCGGTTGACTCACCCGCGCGGCCTTAGGTCGCGCCCGTCTATCCGCCTCATAGCCAGAATTCTCAGGTGCCCAAGCGGATCGACTGCTAACGTTCGGCGCCTGAGCATTTTTGCCAATCCTATGAGGCCCTCGCTATGACCACGTCCACTGCAATTGCCCGACTCAACGCTGCCGACCCGGATTTCGCCCATCATCTGGATCATCTGCTGAGCTGGGAAAGCGTGTCCGACGACTCGGTCAACGGGCGAGTGCTCGACATCATCAAGGCCGTGCGCGAGCGCGGTGATGCGGCGCTGGTGGACTTCACCCGCCAGTTCGATGGCCTGGACGTCAAATCCATGGCTGACCTGATCCTGCCGCGCGAGCGCCTGGAGCTCGCACTGACGCGCATCACCGGCCCGCAGCGCGAAGCCCTGGAAGTGGCGGCGGCGCGGGTGCGCAGCTATCACGAAAAGCAGAAACAGGATTCCTGGAGCTACACCGAGGCCGACGGTACCGTGCTTGGCCAGAAGGTCACGCCACTGGACCGTGCGGGTCTGTACGTGCCGGGCGGTAAAGCCTCGTACCCCTCGTCGGTATTGATGAACGCGATTCCGGCCAAGGTGGCGGGCGTGACCGAAGTGGTCATGGTGGTGCCGACTCCGCGCGGCGAAATCAATGAGCTGGTGCTGGCGGCGGCCTGCATCGCCGGCGTTGACCGCGTATTTACCATCGGCGGCGCCCAGGCAGTTGCAGCCCTGGCCTATGGCACCGAGAGCGTGCCGAAGGTGGACAAGGTGGTCGGCCCCGGCAACATCTATGTGGCCACCGCCAAGCGCCATGTGTTCGGTCAGGTTGGTATCGACATGATCGCCGGCCCCTCGGAAATCCTGGTGGTGTGCGACGGCCAGACCGACCCTGACTGGATCGCCATGGACCTGTTCTCCCAGGCCGAGCACGACGAAGACGCCCAGGCGATTCTGGTCTGCCCGGACGCCGAGTTCCTCGACAAGGTCGCCGCCAGCATCGACAAGCTGCTGCCGACCATGGACCGCGCCGAGATCATCGAGAAGTCGATCAATGGTCGCGGCGCACTGATCCTGGTGCGCGACATGGAGCAAGCCATCGAGGTGGCCAACCGCATCGCGCCGGAGCACCTGGAGCTGTCCGTGGCCGATCCGCAAGCCTGGCTGCCGTCTATTCGCCACGCCGGTGCGATCTTCATGGGGCGCCACACCAGCGAAGCGCTGGGCGACTACTGCGCGGGTCCCAACCACGTGCTGCCCACCTCCGGCACAGCGCGTTTCTCGTCGCCGCTGGGGGTGTACGACTTCCAGAAACGTTCGTCGATCATTTTCTGCTCGCCACAAGGCGCCTCCGAACTGGGCAAGACCGCCTCGGTGCTGGCCCGTGGTGAATCCCTGAGCGCCCACGCGCGCAGCGCCGAATACCGCATCCTTGAAGAGGGGAAATGACACATGAGCAAATTCTGGAGCCCCTTCGTCAAGGACCTGGTGCCTTACGTGCCTGGCGAGCAGCCCAAGCTGACCAAACTGGTCAAGCTCAACACCAATGAAAACCCCTACGGCCCATCGCCCAAGGCGCTGGCAGCAATGCGGGCCGAGTTGAACGACAACCTGCGCCTGTACCCGGATCCCAACAGCGACCTGCTCAAGCAGGCCGTGGCCAACCATTATGGGATCGATACCGGCAAGGTGTTCCTCGGCAACGGCTCTGACGAGGTACTGGCGCACATCTTCCATGGCCTGTTCCAGCACGACCTGCCGTTGTTGTTCCCGGATATCAGCTACAGCTTCTATCCGGTGTACTGCGGTCTCTACGGCATCACGTCCGCACCGGTGCCGCTGGACGATCAGTTCCAGATTCGTGCGGCGGACTACGCCAGGCCCAACGGCGGGATCATCTTCCCCAACCCGAATGCCCCGACCGGCTGCGTGCTGGCGCTGGACGCCGTGGAGCAGATCCTCAAGGCCAACCCCGACTCGGTGGTAGTGGTCGATGAAGCCTATATCGATTTTGGCGGCGACACCGCCATCAGTCTGGTGGATCGCTACCCGAATCTGTTGGTCACTCAGACCCTGTCCAAATCGCGCTCACTCGCCGGTTTGCGCGTGGGCCTGGCCGTGGGCCACCCTGATTTGATCGAAGCGCTGGAGCGGGTCAAGAACAGCTTCAACTCCTACCCGCTGGATCGCCTGGCGATTGCCGGCGCGGCGGCGGCGTTCGAGGACCGCGAGTACTTCGCCAAGACCTGTCAACTGGTGATCGACAGCCGTGAGACGCTGGTGACGCAACTGGAAGGGAAGGGCTTTGAAGTGCTGCCGTCGGCGGCCAACTTCATCTTTGCCCGTCACCCACACCATGATGCTGCAGGCTTGGCTGCGAAGCTGCGTGAGCAAGGGGTGATCGTACGGCACTTCAAGCAGGCGCGGATTGCCCAGTTCCTGCGGATCAGCATCGGTACGCCTGAGCAGAACCAGGCGTTGATCGACGGGCTTGGCGAGCTCTGACAGGCGCTGAAATACCATGTGGGAGGGGGCTTGCTCCCGATGGCGGTGTTCCAGTCAAGTATGCATCGACTGACACTCCGCTATCGGGAGCAAGCCCCCTCCCACATTTGGTTTTGCGGTGTTAATTAGAGCAGCGGCTCATCCGGCTTCTTGTGCTTCCAGCCATCATTGCCCGGCAGCAGCAGGTTCAAACCAATCGCCACCACCGCACACAGGGCGATGCCCTTGAGGCCGAAGTCATCCGGGCCGGTGCCGGTGCCAACCAGCACGCCGCCAATGCCGAACACCAGGGTCACTGACACAATCACCAGATTGCGCGCCTCGCCCAGGTCGATCCGATGGCGGATCAGCGTGTTCATGCCCACCGCTGCAATCGAGCCGAACAGCAGGCACAGGATCCCGCCCATCACCGGCACCGGAATGCTCTGCAGCAGTGCGCCGAACTTGCCGATAAACGCCAGGCTGATAGCGAATACTGCCGCCCAGGTCATGATCTTCGGGTTGTAATTTTTGGTCAGCATCACCGCGCCGGTCACTTCGGCGTAGGTGGTGTTCGGCGGGCCGCCAAACAGGCCGGCGGCCGTGGTGGCAATGCCGTCACCCAGCAGGGTGCGATGCAGGCCGGGCTTTTTCAGGTAGTCGCGACCGGTCACGCTGCCCACCGCAATCACACCGCCAATATGCTCGATCGCCGGGGCCAGGGCCACCGGGACGATAAACAGGATCGCCTGCCAGTTGAACTCCGGCGCGGTGAAGTGGGGCAGGGCGAACCAGGGCGCGGCGGCGATTTTGGCCGTGTCGACCACACCAAAGTAGAAGGCCATGGCAAAGCCCACCAGCACGCCGGAAATGATCGGCACCAGGCGGAAAATGCCCTTGCCGAACACTGCAACGATCAACGTGGTCAGCAGCGCCGGCATCGAGATCATCATCGCCGTCTGGTAATGAATCAGCTCGGCGCCGTCGCCGGACTTGCCCATCGCCATGTTCGCCGCAATCGGCGCCATGGCCAGGCCGATGGAGATAATCACCGGGCCAATCACCACCGGCGGCAGCAGGCGATCGATAAAGCCGGTGCCTTTGATCTTCACTGCCAGGCCGAGAAAGGTATACACGAAACCGGCCGCCATCACCCCGCCCATGGTCGCCGCGAGCCCGAACTGGCCCTTGGCGAGAATGATCGGCGTGATAAACGCAAAGCTCGATGCCAGGAACACCGGCACCTGTCGCCCGGTGACCACCTGGAACAACAGCGTGCCCAGGCCTGCGGTGAACAGCGCAACGTTTGGATCAAGGCCGGTGATCAGTGGCATCAACACCAGCGCGCCAAATGCCACGAAGAGCATCTGTGCGCCGGACAGGATCTGGCGCCAAAGCGGGTCGTTGAATTCATCCTGCATGTTCACGCGTCCTTCTGCTTGGTGCCGAAGATCTTGTCACCGGCATCGCCCAGGCCCGGGATGATGTAGCCGTGTTCATTCAGGCGCTCGTCGATGGACGCGGTGTAGATCTGCACGTCCGGGTGGGCTTTCTCGACGGCGGCAATGCCTTCGGGCGCGGCAACCAGCACCATGGCGCGAATGTCCTTGCAGCCGGCCTTTTTCAACAGGTCGATGGTGGCAACCATGGAGCTGCCGGTGGCGAGCATCGGATCGATGATCATCGCCAGGCGCTCGTCGATTTCCGGGACGAGTTTTTCCAGGTAGGTGTGGGCCTGCAGGGTTTCTTCATTGCGGGCCACGCCCACGGCACTGACCTTGGCGCCCGGGATCAGGCTGAGCACGCCTTCGAGCATGCCGATACCGGCGCGCAGGATCGGCACTACGGTGATTTTCTTACCGGCAATTTTCTCCACCTGGACGGGACCGGCCCAACCGGGGATCTCGTAGGTTTCCAGGGGCAAATCCTTGGTGGCTTCGTAAGTCAGCAACGCTCCGACTTCCTGAGCAAGCTCACGGAAGTTCTTCGTGCTGATGTCGGCGCGGCGCATAAGGCCGAGCTTGTGCTGGATCAGCGGGTGGCGGATCTCGCGAGTGGGCATGGGAAAGGCTCCGGCGGCGGGCAAAAAAACCGGCCTAGATTAATCTATCCGAGGATGATGTCCTATAGACAATCAAGTACGTTAGTCCATAAACGCTTGAACGTTGCCGCTCACATGCGTACCTTTGCCCGCTTTTCTTGCCACAGCACCCCCTTGGAGAGCGCCATGTCCGCTGATCTCGAGCATATCCGTCAAATCATGCGCGAGGCTGACTGCCTGTACAGCGAAGCGCAAGTCGAAGAGGCGATCGCCAAGGTTGGCGCGCATATCAGCCGCGAACTGGCCGATAGCAACCCGGTAGTGTTCTGCGTGATGAACGGCGGCCTGATCTTCGCCGGCAAGCTGCTGACCCATCTGCAGTTCCCGCTGGAGGCGTCCTACCTGCACGCCACCCGCTATCGCAATGAAACCAGCGGCGGCGACCTGTTCTGGAAGGCCAAGCCAGAAGTGTCGTTCATCGACCGCGACGTGCTGATCATCGACGACATCCTCGATGAGGGTCACACCCTGGGTGCAATCATCGACTTCTGCAAACACGCCGGTGCGCGTAAAGTGCACACCGCCGTGCTGATCGACAAAGACCACGACCGCAAGGCACGCCCGGACCTGAAAGCCGATTACGTCGGCCTGCCCTGCATCGACCGCTACATCTTCGGTTACGGCATGGACTACAAAGGTTATTGGCGCAACGCCAATGGCATCTACGCCGTCAAAGGGATGTAAGTCATGACCCGCTTTCTTGATCAGACGCTGTATGCCGAATTGGCCGAGAAGGCGGGCGCCAGCCCACGTGGCCGGCACCATCACAACTTTCATCAGATGGAAGAGCCGTGCCATCGCATGGCCGTCGGCCTGCAGCCCAGCACCTACGTGCCGCCCCATCGGCATTTGAGCGCCGATAAGGCGGAAACCCTGCTGGTGCTCAAGGGGCGCCTGGGTTTGCTGATCTTCAACGACACCGGTGAGGTGATCGCCAGGCGGGTGATGCAGGCCGGTGGCGAGTGCGCAGGTGTTGACTTGCCGCCGGGGGTTTTCCACGGGCTGGTGGTGCTGGAGCCCGACACGGTGATGTTCGAATGCAAGGCCGGACCGTATCGTCCGGTGGGCGAAGGTGAGCTGGCCAGTTGGGCGCCGCGTGAAGGCGATGCCGAAGTGGCGGCTTATCAAGCGTGGATGCTGGCCCAGTTCGACTAGGCGCTTCATCGCTTCCAAAGGTAGACTTCAGACCCCGTGAAAATGTCTGCAGGCTGGAGTCGGTAATGCGTAAAGATAAGAAACAGGTGATTGGTGACGAGATCGGCGACGACCAGATCAAGTTGTTCCTGGATTTCGAGCCGGTTGACGCGACTTCACCGTCTCTGCACAAGCTGATCAAGGCCTACCGTGGCCTGCGTATCGATGATTTCGAGCGCTTCCTTGGCTTTTTCAAGGCCGCCGGCCTGGATCTGGATGGCAAGGACGAGCATGGTCAGACCTTCGTCGACGTAATCAAGGACCAGCGCCACGCGCCCGAGTACATCGAGCTGATCGAAAAAGCCCGCGGCTGATGACCCCGGCCAAAAAAAACGCCCCTGCGAGGGGCGTTTTTTATTGCGTTCAGACCTCAAGCGTAGCTTTCAGCCTCGTCGCCTTGTTCAACCAGCTCCAGGCTGATGTTGTTCTGCGTGTTGATCCTGCGATACAGCTCGGCATCGGTTTCCAGCACTTTCTCGCGTGCGGGGAAGATCTCGTGCAGCTTGACCGCCCATTCGCCGGCAGCTTTTTCCGGGAAGCAACGCTCAATCAGTTCCAGCATGATAGAAACCGTCACTGAAGCTCCCGGAGACGCACCCAGCAGTGCCGCCAGCGAGCCGTCTTTGGCTGCGACCAGCTCGGTGCCAAATTGCAGCACGCCGCCTTTCTTCGGGTCTTTCTTGATGATCTGCACCCGTTGGCCGGCCACTTCCAGGCGCCAGTCTTCAGCTTTGGCTTGCGGATAGAAGCGGCGCAGGGATTCCAGGCGCTGTTCCATGGACTGGCGCACTTCGCTGACCAGGTACCTGGTCAGGTCCATGTTGTCGCGCGCCACGGCCAGCATCGGGCCGATGTTGCCGGCGCGAATCGACATCGGCAGGTCGAGGAATGAACCGTACTTGAGAAACTTGGTGGTAAAGCCGGCGTATGGCCCGAACAGCAGGGATTTTTTGCCATCCACTACCCGGGTGTCCAGGTGTGGCACGGACATCGGTGGCGAGCCCACCGCCGCCTGGCTGTACACCTTGGCCTGGTGATGCTTGACCACGTCCGGGTTGTCGCAACGCAGCCACTGGCCGCTGACCGGGAAACCGCCGAAGCCTTTGCTTTCGTCGATGCCCGACGCTTGCAGCAGCGGCAGGGCCGCACCACCGGCGCCGAGGAACACGAACCTGGCGTCGACTTCGCGGCTTTCGCCGCTGTTCACGTCCTTGATGCTCACCGTCCAGCCGGCACCGTTGCGCTTGAGGCCGGTGACCCGCTTGCAGTACTTGACCTGGGCCTCAGGTGTACTGGTGAGGTGACCGAGCAACTGGTTGGTCAGGGCACCGAAGTTGACGTCGGTGCCGTTCATCACACGGGTGGCCGCGATTTTTTCATCCAGCGGGCGGCCGGGCATCATCAGCGGCATCCACTCGGCCATTTCGCCACGGTCTTCGGTGTAATGCATGTCCGAAAACGCATGGTGCTGCACGAGGGTTTCAAAACGCTTCCTGAGAAACGACACGCCGCTTTCACCCTGCACGAAGCTCAGGTGCGGCACCGGGCTGATAAAGGATCTGGCCGAGCCAAAGGTGCCCTTTTTGGTCAGGTACGCCCAGAACTGCTTCGACACCTCGAACTGGGTGTTGATATGCACGGCTTTCTTGATGTCGATGGAACCATCGGCAGCCTGCGGCGTGTAGTTCAGCTCACACAGGCCGGCGTGGCCGGTACCGGCGTTGTTCCACGGGTTGGAACTCTCCGCGGCACCCGAGTCCATCAGCTCAACGACTTCCAGCTTGAGGCCGGGGTCGAGCTCTTTGAGCAGCACGGCCAGGGTGGCACTCATGATGCCGGCCCCTACCAGTACTACGTCGACTGCTTCGTTATGCGCCATTTAACGCGTCTCCAAAATCTGCAGCACCAAATTGACGGCATGGCTGCCAGGAGTGACGGGGCGGTTCACGTGTTGCCCCAGGTTACCCATGGCCAGGATCGCCATGTCCGTTTCGCAATTCCTTGCAACTTCCAGCGCACGCTTGCTGCCGGGCTGATCTGCCTATGAACGCATTCATGGGCGCCTGTGGCAATTCGACTTATGGTCAAAGCGTGCGATTCGTGCAATCAATCCGTCGCGGACAGGCTCAAGCTCCGGTTATTGAGGCGTACTCGGTCCTGGGGGGGTGGGCTGTTCCAGACGCTGATGGTGCTTGTACAAACGCCAAACTATTCATTTGCTCGCCACACTCTTGTGAAGTTGTGAAAACCCGTTTTTTCACGCTCTTTTGAAGACGTGAACCTCAAAAAAGGGCTGCCTCAGCCTGGCACCTGGCCCGAAACACCTTTGCCGACACGCGGCAAAACGGGCAAACAACTCAAGTGGCCGAGCGCAATGGCAGCTCTGGCAGATGCGGTAAAGGCGGGTGGTCTGCAAGGAAAACAGCAAGCGCGCCAGCTTCACTCGATCTGTGTGGGCGGCTCTCTGTGGGCGATTCTTGGGTTAATGCCGAGGCATTAACGGTGCTGCGAGGCCCGATCAGGAGACGTCCTTATAATCGGGGGGAGATTGTAGCGAAGAACGCCGCAGAAATGGGCGTGTTTTATGACTTTTATTAGGCTTGTGGTCAGGAGGCCAACGCCTGGCGCGAATGTGCGTGCGCGACCCCCGGCCGAACCCGAGCGCTGGCGGGCAGTGGACGGTGCATCCAGCACAGGCGTGTCTCGGTGACTTCCACCCAGCCCTCGCCGACAGGTGGCAGGCTGCATTGCTTGAAGGCCAGGCAATGGCCCCTGGCGTCGAGCAGCGCGAACTGGCGATGGCGGGTGTGTGACATGAACAACGATTTGAGCAGGCGCATGGCGTGTACCGGTTGTGTTACATGCTTGAAGGTTGCCAGTCTGCCATGACACTGGAATGACGAATTTATGCGAAATTGTAATTTCGCCGTGGCTTCAGCTGCCGTTCAGGATCGCTGGTGAGTGGCGCGCGTGCACCGTTATACTGGCGGCCTGTTTGCATCTAGTCCTGGAGAAATGAGTATGTTGCAACGCCTGTTGTTCGGTTTGATCACTGTGACCAGTTTGACCCTGGTTGGCTGCGCCAACAGCCCGCAACAACTCAGCCCGCAACCCAAGATCACCACGCAGCTGGCGCCGGTGGGGCATGGTCAGCCGGTGTCGGTGCGTGTGGTGGACGGTCGTCCATCGCCAACCCTGGGCTCGCGCGGCGGCCTGTACCCGGAGACCGCATTGATTTCGGTGACCGGCCAGGACGTGCTGCCCAAGCTGCAGGCCCAGGCTGAAGCCGCCGTGCGCCTGCTGGGGTTCACGCCGACCACTTCGCCGGGTGCCCCCCAACTGACCGTTACCCTGGCCGAACTGAAATACCAGTCGCCCAAGGAAGGCCTGTACGTGACTGAAGCCTCCATCGGTGCCACGTTCAAGTCCGATGTCAGCGCCGGTACCCGTCGCTACAGCGGCCGTTACGCGGCGTCGCTCAACCAGCGCTTCGGCATGTCGCCGAACCAGGAAACCAACACCAAGCTGGTCAGTGACGTGCTCAGCGACGCGCTGACCCGCCTGTTCAAGGACCCCAGCATCGGCCAGTTGCTCAGCTCGCAGCAGTAAGCCGTTCACAAAAAAACCGGGCTCATCGCTGAGCCCGGTTTTTTTTCGCCGGGCGTTTCTTCACGCGGCGCTGTCGACGTGGAAGTCCAGCATGCTCACGCCCGTGAGCAGATCCATCTCCGGCCAATCCGCATGTTGATGCCCGCCCAGGGCGCAATACACCAGCCAGTGGCGGTCCTGAACGTTGAACGCCAGGCTGCCGATCAGCGCCTCCTGTTCATCACTTTGGGCGACCAGATACAACCGGTCCTGGTTCTGCGCATGCAACATGACAAGCTCCCGGGCGTTCGAAGGGCAACAGAATGGCTTGTTAAGGTGACGTTCAGGTGACGCTGTAAATTACTCGATACATTAATCGCAAGTGGACGGGATCGTTACAGGCGCAGGGCGCCACTACCGTTCAGGTGTGTCCGAATGGATATCAGCGTATGGGTTCACCGAGGTTTGCGATGGCGCTGCCCGCACTGTTGATCAATGTCATGGCTCTATTGCTGGCCGGCCTCGCGGCGGCGCTGCTGTTCGTTGCGCGTTTTTGCGAGCAGCGCGCAATGGCCGACCTCACCGCCCAGAGCGAAGAGCGCGCGATCGACCAACCCATGCTGTTTCTGGATGTGCGCATCGAGCGGGCGCATCGCCTGGCTTACCGTATAGGGTTTGCAGGTCTCGGGCTGGCGCTGGTCCTGTCCTGGCTCAGCACCCATTTTTAAGATCACTGCAATACCCCCTGTGTGAAGGTGCTTACAGAGGGATTCCGGCTTTGACGCGGTACTGGTTGCGTACCGGCGTTGCGTACTGCGTCACCAGGTAGGGCCGGTGTTCCGCTGGGCACTCATTCAAACGCCTTTCCCATTCCGTTTTCGCCTTGGCCAGCTCATCGGCCGGGAAGACTTCAGCCGCGGTCGGCACCTGCAACTGCGGGTCTGCATCGGCCCACTGCGCATACGCCAGGTAATGCACCGGGAACAACCGATAACCGCCGAGAATCTGCCGGTCCATTTCCACGGCCAGCAGCTTGGTGTCCTCGAAGCGCTCGGTGATCGGCGGTGCGAAGTTGATGTGCACGCGGCCCTTGTAGCCGGTGATACCCAGCGCGATGCTCACATCGTCCTCGCCCGGCGCCTTGCTGTAGGTGCCGGTGGTGGCGCGGATATACAGCTCGCGCGCCTTCGCGGTATCGCAGGGGTCGTACTCGTAGCTGATGGATACCGGCGTCAGGTTCAACGACTGGATGACCTCGGCAAACGGCTCATCCTTGCGGCTCACGTGGAACATCTTGAGGATCGCCGATTCGGTGCGATCATCCCCGTCCTTGGCGCGGCCTTCGGCCTGGGCGATCCAGATGGACTGGCAGTCATTGCGGATCGAATGATTAATGTAGGCCGACAGCAAATGATACGCCGCCATCTTTTCCTTTCGCCCGGTGATCGAGCGGTGCACGATGAAGCTCTTGTTCAGGCGCATCAGGTCGCTGACAAACGGCTTTTGCAGCAGGTTGTCACCGATGGCGATGCGTGGCGTCGGCAGACCGGCGTGGTACACGGCATAGTTGACGAACGCCGGGTCCATCACGATATCGCGGTGGTTGGCCAGGAACAGGTACGCGGTGCCGGACTTGAGCTGTTCGACGCCGGTGTAGGTCACGCCGTCGGTCGCGCGGTCGATGGTGTGGTCGACGTAGTACTCGACCTTGTCCTGCAGCGTGGCCACGGTGGTGACGCCGGCGAATTCACGGCGCAGCTTGCGGGCAATCATCGGCTTGAGCAGCCAGCCCAGGGTGCCGGCGAAGCGGGGGAAGCGGAAGTGGGTCAGGATGTCCAGAAAGGCCTTGTCGCTGAACAGACGTGCCAGCACTGCCGGGACTTCGCTGTCGTTGTAAGGTCGGATGGTATCGAATTCGCCCATCATGCTCTCTTGTTGGAAACGGCTAGGATAAGTAGAGGAAATACCAGGGTGCGGCGCGGGTAATTGGCCCGGCCGATCAATAGCCCTGTCAATAGACCGGCGATTATACGCACAAGTCACCTGGGAGACTGCGATGCTGGAAACTGAACCGTATGATTGTCCTTATTGTGGTGAGCCGGCGGAGGCGGTGCTGGATCTTTCCGGTGGCGATCAGTGCTATATCGAGGATTGCCCGGTCTGTTGCCGACCGATCAATTTCATCCTGCAAACGGATGGCCATGAATGGATGCTTGAAGTCCACGCCGAGAACGAATAGCAGGCACGCCCATGCAGCGAATCTACGAACCGGAAAACCTCATGGAAGGCGAGTTGCTGCAACAGATGCTCGCCAGCGAGGGTATCGAGGCACATCTGGTGGGGCGCCATCTGCTCGGTGGCACTGGCGAGTTGCCGATTTTCGGCCTGCTGGGGCTGGAGGTCGATAATGATCACGCTGCCTATGCCCGTGAGCTGATCACCGCCTATATCGGCGCGCAGCCCCTGCCCGGTGATGAACCCGACAGCTTTCCCGACGTGCTGGTCTGTTAGGCTGTCGGTCGGTTTACCCCAAGAGTCGTGTTGCCCCATGTGTGGACGTTATGCCCTGTTTCGCTGGAATCCCGGCTTTGCCGCCCTGCCGGGCTTTCCGGCGGACCAGCAGGCCCAGTGGAACATTTCCCCGAATGACTCAGTGCTGATCCAGCGCCAGAGCGAAGGCCAGCGCACCCTGGCGCGTGCCCGCTGGGGCCTGACCCCGCCGTGGCTGACTGATCTTTCCCGCACGCCGGCCCATGCCCGCGCCGAAACCCTGGCGGAGCAACCGATGTTCCGCGAGGCGTTTCGCCAGCGTCGCTGCCTGCTGCCGGCCAACGGTTTTTACGAATGGCGCGGTACTCAGCGCAAACGCCCGTACTGGTTGACGCCGGGGGAGGGCTCGACGCTGTTTTTCGCGGCGATCTGGGAAGCCTACCCGGTGCAGGAACAGGTGTGGCTGAGCACTGCGGTGGTCACCCAGGCCGCGCAAAGCCAGCGCCGGCCGCTGATCCTGGATGCTGCGGGCCAGGCGGCGTGGCTCGATCCCGAGACCCCGTTGCACGTATTGCAGGCGCTGCTGGCCAGTGAGCCCACCGCGTTGCGCGAAAGGGTCCTGGCCAATATGGTCAACGATCCCAAGCTCAACGGCCCGGAGTGCCTGACCCCGGCCTGACAGTTGCTGCCGTCGGTACCCTCTTGTGGGATGTATCGGAAATACAGCAGTTAAACGTCGTGTGTATCTGGCGCGGATACACACGAGGGCCTACGATACGCGCCATGTTTTCAGGGAGCGTCTCGCATGAAAAAGTCATTGGCAGTAAGTGTATTGGCGGCGGCCATGCTGCTGGCCGGGTGTCAGTCGGTCAACACCACCAGCGGCGGCGCCGTGGGGGTTGAGCGCAAGCAATACATGTTCAGCATGCTGTCGAGTCAGGAAGTCGACCAGATGTATGCCCAGTCCTACCAGCAGACCTTGGGCGAAGCCAGTGGCAAAGGCCTGGTGGACAAAACCAGTGCCAACGCCAAACGCGTGCAGGCGATTGCCAATCGGCTGATCGCCCAGGCGCCCACCTTCCGTCCGGATGCGGCGCAGTGGAAGTGGGAAGTGAACCTGATCAAGAGCGACGAGATGAACGCCAACTGCGGGCCTGGCGGCAAAATCTTCGTGTACAGCGCATTGATCGACAATCTCAAGCTCACCGATGACGAGCTGGCCGCAGTAATGGGCCATGAAATTGCCCACGCCTTGCGCGAGCATGGCCGTGAAGCCATGTCCAAGGCCTATGGCATCCAGATGGCCAAGCAAGGCGCCGGTGCGATATTCGGCCTGGGCCAGGACAGCCTGGCGCTGGCCGATACCGTGGCCAACTACGGCATGACCTTGCCCAACAGCCGCAGCAATGAAAACGAAGCCGACCTGATCGGCCTGGAGCTGTCGGCCCGCGCCGGCTACAACCCGAACGCGGCGATCACGCTGTGGAACAAGATGGCCAAGGCTTCCGAAGGCTCACCGCCCGAGTTCATGAGCACTCACCCGGCCTCCGATAGCCGGATCGCCTCGCTGCAGGCGGCCATTCCGAAAGTGATGCCGCTGTACCAACAGGCCAAAAAATCCTGATGTTCCAACGCTGATGAAGACCTGAGTGTGGGAGGGGGGTTGCTCCCGGTAGCAGTGGATCAGCCAAGCAATACCAGGCTGACGCACCGCAATCGGGAGCAAGCCCCCTCCCACATTTGGCGCTAGATCCACCCGCTGCTTTGCATGGCCTTGTACACCGCCACAATCGCCAGGATGAAAAACGCCGTCGCTGCCAACCGGCGAATCAGGGTCAGTGGCAGTTTCTCCGCGGCAAAATTCCCTGCCAGCACCACCGGTACGTTGGCAATCAACATGCCCAGGGTCGTGCCGATAATCACCAGCCATAGCTCCGGGTACTGCGCCGCCAGCATCACCGTGGCGATCTGCGTCTTGTCACCGATCTCCGCGAGGAAGAACGCAATCAGCGTGGTCAGGAACGGTCCGAACTTGCGCGTGGTGCTGGCCTCGTCATCGTCGAGTTTGTCCGGTACCAGCGTCCACAAGGCCGTGGCACAGAAGCTTGCGGCGAGAATCCAGTGCAGCACCGCGTCCGAGAAAAAGCTGCCAAACCAGGCGCCCACGGCACCGGCGGCCGCATGGTTGGCCAGGGTCGCGGCGACGATGCCGGCGATGATCGGCCAGGGTTTGCGAAAGCGTGCGGCAAGGATGAGCGCGAGCAGTTGCGTCTTGTCGCCAATTTCGGCCAAGGCAACGATTGCGGTGGGGACGAGCAGAGAATCCAGCATCAGGTAGGTTCCAGGGGCGGGTCGACACGGCTATGACACGAACAGCCTTCCCGCCCCGGGTAAGGTGTGCGTGTCATAGGTCTTGTCAAACCCCGGTCCGTCTGTGCGGACTCCTGGGTCGCATACGCCATGGTCTGTTGACCAAGTATGTTGACGTATGCCGGACGAGATTGAACTCGTGGGAGACTACTCCCCTAGGACGGAGCGGATTCTGCCTAGCCAGGACACATTCGGCAAGCCTTCTTTTTCAAACGCCCGTTAGGGGCGCTTGGCGCGGTAAATGCGAAAACCGTTGCCCTCGGCCTTCACCGCACAGATGCCCAGGTGCTCTTCGATCAGCGGCTGATACTTGAGAAAGCTATTGGCGACCAGGCGAAGTTCGCCACCTTTTGCCAGGTGTTTTGCCGCTTTTCGCAGCAAGTTCTCGGTGGCGAAATAATCGGTGTGCACGCCGACGTGAAACGGCGGGTTGCTCAGGATCGCATTCAAACCCATCGGCGCGGCGTCGATTCCGTTGCCGGTCAGCACCTCGGCTTCCAGGCCGTTGGCCGCCAGGGTGAGGCGGCTGCTGGCGGTGGCGAAGGCGTCTACATCCAGCATCGTCACGCTGTTGTGCGGGTAGCGACGCTTGACCGCAGCCCCCAGCACACCAGCGCCGCAACCGAAGTCCAGCAGATGGCCGCTCGGCAGCTTGTCCAGATGCGCCAGCAGCAACTCGGTGCCGCGATCAAGGCGCCCGTGGCTGAACACGCCTGGCAGGCTGACCACTTTCAGCGGGCCCTCGGCCAGCGGCACCTCGAACACCTGTGCCAGGCTTTCCAGTTCTACGCTCTGCGGCGCATTGACCACGGTGATCTGCCACAGTTGGCAATGCCGCGCGTTGTCCAGCTTGCGCGGTTTGCCGAATGGGGCCAACTGCTTGGCGGCACTTTCGATACCGCCTTTTTTCTCTCCCACCAGAAACAGCTCGGCACCGGGCAGGCGTGCGGCCACCGCATTGAGCAGGTAATCGGTGAGGTCCTTGGACTTGGGCAGGAAGATCACCGCCGCGTCGAACGCGCGTTCAGGCACATTCACGCCAAACGCGCTGCGCTCCGGGAAGCGTGCGTCGAGCGCCGCCTGGTCACCGGCGTGCCAGCACCAGCCGTGGGCATTGGGCAGACGACCGAGCAAGTCGTCGGCCGGCAAACCGACCAGCAGCAGGTTGCCTTGAAAAAGTTCGGGCTGGCGAAGCAGCACTTCACTGCGCGGATCCATGGTCTGCTCCTTGAAAAAGGGGCGCAGTCTATCAACTGACGACCCGCAGCGGGGCGCCGTCGAAAAAGCCTCGGGCGTTTTCCGCCAGTTGGCCGACGATGCGCTGGCGCGCCTCGCGGCTGCCCCAGGCGTTATGCGGCGTGACGATCAACCGAGGAATATCGCCGGCCAGCAGCGGGTTGCCATTGACCGGCGGCTCCACGCTCAGCACATCCGTGGCGGCACCGCCTAGATGGCCGCTGCGCAACGCGTCGGCCAGCGCCTGTTCATTGATCAAACCGCCGCGCGCTGTGTTGACCACCAACGCGCCGGGCTTGAGCAGCGCCAGCTCGCGAGCGCCGATCATGTTGCGGGTGTGCTCGTTGAGCGGGCAGTGCAGGGTCAGCGCGTCGACCTGCGCCAGCAACTCATCCAGCGGCACCCGATCGGCTCGGGCAGGGCGGCCAGGAATGGCGCCCAGCAGCACGCGCATGCCAAAGGCTTCGGCCAGTTGCGCAACGGCGCCGCCCAGTTCGCCATGGCCGAGCAAGCCGAGGGTTTTGCCTTGCAGCTCGACAATCGGATGGTCCAGCAGGCAAAACTGCGCGGCTGCCTGCCATTTGCCGGCAGCCACGTCGCGCTGATAGTCCTGCAGGCGCGTGGCCAGGTTGAGCAGCAGCATCAGCGTGTGCTGCGCCACCGACGGCGTGCCGTAGCCCTGGCAGTTGCTCACGGTGATGCCGTGGGCGCGGGCGGCCGCAAGGTCAACGTTGTTGGTGCCGGTGGCCGCTACGAGGATCAGCTTGAGCTCGGGGCAGGCGGCCAGCGTGTCGGCGTCGAGCGCGACCTTGTTGCTGATGGCGACCTGGGCACCCTGCAGGCGCTCGATCAGATTCTGCGCGGTGGTCTGCTCGAACAGCTGCAGGTCGCTGAAGCAGGCCTGCAAACCGCTGAGGTCGAGGTCGCCCAGGTCGAGGGAAGGGTGATCGAGGAAGACGGCGCGGCGATTGTTCATGCTCAACTGTACCTTTTGCGACGAAGTTCGAAGGCGTACTCTGCCGAGACTATCAGATGAAATAATCCGTTACGTAAAGGGAGCGAACATGTACCTCGCCGAGTTTTTGACCGTGGCTCTGATTCACCTGTTGGCAGTGGCCAGCCCCGGCCCGGATTTCGCCGTGGTGGTGCGCGAAAGCGTGACCCACGGCCGTCGCGCCGGAACCTGGACTGCGCTGGGCGTCGGTTCGGCGATTTTCCTGCACGTGGGCTACTCGTTGCTCGGCATTGGCTTGATCGTGTCCCAGTCCATCGTGCTGTTCAACGCGCTCAAATGGGCGGCGGCGGCCTACCTGCTGTACATCGGCTTCAAGGCCCTGCGCGCGCAGCCGGCCAAGCCCGTCGCCGAGGGCGAGTTGCACCGAGAAGTGGGCGAGCGCACGCCGCGCGGAGCGTTTACCGCCGGGTTCGTGACCAATGGCTTGAACCCCAAGGCCACGTTGTTTTTCCTCTCGTTGTTCACCGTGGTGATCAACCCGCACACACCGTTGGCGATCCAGGCCGGTTACGGCGTGTACCTGGCCGTGGCGACCGCGTTGTGGTTCTGCCTGGTGGCGATGCTGTTCAGTCAGCAGCGCGTGCGCGCGGGGTTTGCGCGGATGGGCCACTGGTTTGATCGGACGATGGGCGCGGTGTTGATTGCGATTGGGGTGAAATTGGCGTTTACCAGCGTGAAATAACCCGCTTGAGCGCCTCAACTGCTGGCGCAAAGCTAGCATTTGCAGCGCTCCACAAATCATTCCTTTGGCTGATTTGGTTGAAACACAAGGTCTCTACAGTGCAAGTCTTCAAGCCAAGACCGTGCAGTCATAAAAAGGGATTCGTATGTTGCAGACCCGTGTTATCCCGCCCGCCGAAGGCGCTTACCAATACCCGTTGTTGATCAAACGCCTGTTGATGTCCGGCACCCGCTACGAAAAGACCCGGGAAATCATCTACCGCGACAAACTGCGCTACACCTACCCGACGCTGATCGAGCGCGTCGCGCGGCTGGCCAATGTGCTCACCGACGCCGGGGTCAGGGCCGGTGACACCGTCGCAGTGATGGACTGGGACAGCCACCGCTACCTGGAATGCATGTTCGCCATCCCGATGATCGGCGCGGTGGTGCATACCATCAACGTGCGCCTGTCGCCGGAACAGATCCTCTACACCATGAACCATGCCGAGGACCGCTTCGTGCTGGTCAACAGCGAGTTCGTCGAGCTCTACCAGGCCATCGCCGGGCAGCTCACCACGGTGGACAAGACCCTGCTGCTCACCGACGGCGACGCCCACACCGCCGAGTTGCCCAACCTGGTAGGCGAGTACGAAACCCTGCTGGCCGCTGCCAGCCCCACGTACACCTTCGAGGATTTCGACGAACACTCGGTCGCTACCACCTTCTACACCACCGGCACCACCGGCAATCCCAAGGGTGTGTACTTCACCCATCGCCAACTGGTGCTGCACACCATTGGCGTGGCGACCATCATGGGCAGCGTCGACAGCGTGCGCCTGCTGGGCACCAGCGACGTGTACATGCCGATCACACCGATGTTCCATGTGCATGCGTGGGGCCTGCCATACGTGGCGACCATGCTCGGTTTGAAGCAGGTATACCCCGGCCGCTACGACCCGGAATACCTGGTGGAGCTATGGCACAAGGAGCGCGTTACGTTCTCCCATTGCGTGCCGACCATTCTGCAAATGCTGCTCAACGCCAAGGCTGCCCAGGACGTGGACTTTGGCGGCTGGAAAATCGTCATCGGCGGCAGCGCCCTCAACCGCACCCTGTATGAAGCGGCCAAGGCGCGGGGCATTCAGCTGACTGCCGCCTATGGCATGTCCGAGACCGGGCCGCTGGTGTCCTGCGCCCACCTCAACGATGAGTTGATGGCCGGCAGCGAAGATGAACGCACCACCTATCGCATCAAGGCCGGTGTGCCGGGGCCACTGGTGGATGCGGCGATTGTCGACGCCGATGGCAACTTTCTGCCCGCCGATGGCGAGTCCCAGGGCGAACTGGTGCTGCGTGCGCCGTGGCTCAGTGAAGGCTATTTCAACGAGCCGCAAAAGGGCGCCGAGCTGTGGGCCGGCGGCTGGATGCACACCGGCGACGTGGCCACCCTGGACGCGTTTGGCGTGATCGATATTCGCGACCGCATCAAGGATGTGATCAAGACCGGCGGCGAGTGGGTCTCGTCCCTGGCCCTCGAAGACCTGGTCAGCCGTCACCCGGCGGTGCGCGAAGTCGCCGTGGTGGGCATCGCCGATCCACAGTGGGGCGAGCGCCCGTTTGCGTTGCTGGTGGTGCGCGATGGCCATGAGATTGGCGCGCGCGAACTCAAGGAACACCTCAAGCCGTTCGTGGAATTGGGCCACCTGAGCAAGTGGGCGATTCCGAGCCAGATCGCCGTTGTTACGGAAATTCCCAAGACCAGCGTCGGCAAACTCGACAAAAAACGTATCCGCGTCGACATCATCGAATGGCAGGCCAACAACAGCACGTTCCTGTCCACCCTCTGAGTGCGTTCGCCGTGCCCGTTCGGGCACGGCACTGCTCTATCTTGCGGCTTTACTTGTGATTTGCCGATTTTCAGCCATCCTTCCCGCGTCGGCCTTCGCCGACGTGGCGAAAGGACTGTGGCAGACGGGGTGGTGATGCAAATCACACTTTAGAGGGATCAAGCGGTATGCCCTGCTGGCTATAGTCACTCACAGAGTTTTTCAAGGATGTTGCACTTCAGGCCATGGGGGCCTGGTTGCCGGGCGGCATTGGAATCGTTGTATTCCGGCCGTTACACGCATCAGCGAAAAAACTCACTGCCATAACAATAATGCACATGGAGTAGCGTCGATGACCTCAGTAAACCAGTTCTGGCGCCGGGCAAAACTGCCCCTGGCCGTCAGTCTCGCCTCTACGCTCGCCGGGCCTGCATTCGGCGTCAGTTTCAATATCGGTGAAATCGAAGGGAGCTTTGACTCGTCGCTGTCCGTGGGCGCCAGTTGGTCCACTGCCAAGGCCAATCGTGACCTGATCGGCGCCAACAACGGCGGCCGGGGTTTGTCCCAGACGTCCGATGACGGCCATCTGAACTTCAAGCGCGGCGAGACCTTCTCGAAGATCTTCAAGGGCATTCACGACCTGGAACTGAAATACGGCGATACCGGCGTGTTTGTGCGTGGCAAATACTGGTATGACTTCGAGCTCAAAGACGAAAGCCGGCCATTCAAGGACATCAGTGACAACAACCGCAAAGAGGGCGCCAAGTCCTCGGGCGGGCAGATTCTCGATGCGTTCATCTACCACAACTACAGCATTGCCGATCAGCCGGGTAACGTGCGGTTCGGCAAGCAGGTGGTGAGCTGGGGTGAAAGTACCTTCATCGGCGGCGGCATCAACTCCATCAACCCGATCGACGTGTCTGCGTTCCGTCGTCCGGGTGCCGAGATCAAGGAAGGCCTGATCCCGGTCAACATGTTCTATGTGTCCCAGACACTCACCGACAACCTGTCGGCCGAAGCGTTTTACCAACTGGAATGGGACCAGACCGTTACCGATAACTGCGGCACCTTCTTCTCCCAGCCTGACGTGATTTCCGACGGCTGCAGCAATAACCTGCGCGTGCTGAACAAGCGCTCGACCATTCCGGGCGCAGCATTGCCGACCCTGAATGCGCTGGGCGTGGACGTCAACGGCGAGGGCGTGCTGGTGCGCCGTGGGCCGGACCGTGATGCGCGCGACAGCGGCCAGTTCGGCATGGCCATGCACTACAACTTCGAGCCGCTGGACACCGAGTTCGGCGCGTACTTCATGAACTACCACAGCCGTGCGCCGATCTTCAGCGCCCAGGGCGCGCCGGCGTCGGCGTTCACTCGACCACTGGGGCCGCTGGCGGCACTGCGTCCGCTGATCGTGGCGGGCAGTTCCAACTACTTCGTCGAATACCCGGAAGATATCCGCCTCTACGGCCTGAGCTTCTCCACCACGCTGCCTACCGGCACCGCCTGGAGCGGTGAGCTGAGCTACCGTCCGAATGCACCGGTGCAACTGAGCACCACCGATATCCTGTTTGCCGGCGTCACGCCGATTCCGGGCTTTGGCAATGCGTCCGTGCTCAAGGGCAGCCCGGGCCAGGACCTGCACGGTTACAACCGCAAGGAAGTGACGCAGTTCCAGACCACCTTCACGCACTTCTTCGACCAAGTGATGGGCGCCAGCCGTCTGACCACCGTCGGTGAAATCGGTGTAACCCATGTGGGCGGGCTGGAGAGCAAGTCCCAGGCCCGTTATGGCCGTGATCCGGTCTTCGGCCCGGGCACCTTGCCGGGCGGCTTCTGCAATGCGCTCAACGCTTCCACCGCCAACGGCGCCGGTCTGCCCAATGCGGCCGGCCTGAACACCAACTGCAGCAACGACGGCTACACCACCGCCACCTCGTGGGGCTACCGCGCACGCGCCATCTGGGAATACCCGGATGTGTTCGCCGGGGTCAACCTCAAGCCGAACGTGGCCTGGTCCCATGACGTCAAGGGTTACTCCCCGGGCCCTGGCGGCAACTTTGAAGAAGGTCGCAAGGCGGTCAGCCTGGGCCTGGATGCCGAGTACCAGAACACCTACACCGCGAGCCTGGCCTACACCAACTTCTTTGGTGGCAAGTTCAGCACCGTGGATGACCGCGACTTCGTGGCCTTGAGCTTCGGTGCCAACTTCTAAGCACTTTTCCAAGCGGCATGCATTTTCAGGAAGAACAACAACATGAAAATAAGCAAAAGTCTGTTGCACATCGGGGTGCTGGGGCTGTCGATCATGGCGAGCCACGTCATGGCGGCCGTCTCGGCGGATGAAGCCGCCAAGCTGGGCACAAGCCTGACGCCAATGGGCGCCGAAATGGCCGGTAACGCAGCCGGCACCATTCCGAAATGGTCGCCCATGCCAACCAACGCCGGTGCGGTCGATGCCCGTGGTTTCCTGGCCAACCCCTACGCCAGTGAGCAACCACAATTCACCATCACCGCGCAGAACGTCGAGCAGTACAAGGACAAGCTGGCGCCGGGGCAATACGCGATGTTCAAGCGCTACCCGGAAACCTTCAAAATGCCGGTTTACCCGACCCATCGTGGCGCCACCGTGCCGGCTGATGTGTTCGCCGCGATCAAGAAGAACGCTACCACCACCAACCTGGTGTCCGGCGGCAACGGCCTGGAGAACTTCTCAACGGCCGTGCCGTTCCCGATTCCGAAGACCGGCGTTGAGGTGATCTGGAACCACATCACCCGCTATCGCGGTGGCAGCGTGACGCGTCTGGTCACCCAGGCTACGCCGCAAACCAACGGTTCCTACAGCCTGGTGTACTTCCGCGACCAGTTCGTGTTCCGCGACAAGATGAAGGACTTCGACCCGAAAAACCCGGGCAACGTGTTGTTCTACTTCAAGCAGCAAGTGACCGCGCCGGCGCGTCTGGCCGGTGGCGTGCTGTTGGTGCACGAAACCCTGGATCAGGTGAAGGAGCCGCGTTCTGCGTGGGTCTATAACGCCGGTCAGCGCCGCGTGCGCCGGGCGCCGCAAGTGTCCTATGACGGGCCGGGCACTGCCGCCGACGGCCTGCGTACCTCCGACAACCTCGACATGTACAACGGCGCACCGGATCGCTACGACTGGAAGCTGGAAGGCAAGAAAGAAATCTACATCGCCTCCAACAGCTACAAGATCGACGACCCCAAGCTCAAGTACGCCGACATCATCAAGGCCGGCCACATCAACCAGGACCTGACGCGTTATGAACTGCGCCGTGTCTGGCACGTGGTCGCCACCCTGAAGGAAGGCCAGCGCCACATCTATGCCAAGCGTGACTTCTTCATCGACGAAGACACCTGGCAGGCTGCGGTGATCGACCATTACGACGGGCGTGGCCAACTGTGGCGCGTCGCCGAGGCCCATGCCGAGAACTACTACGACAAGCAAGTGCCGTGGTACGCCCTGGAAACCCTCTACGACCTGCAGTCCGGCCGCTACCTCGCGCTGGGCATGAAGAACGAAGAGAAACAGGCCTATGACTTCGGCTTCACCGCCACCACCAGCGACTTCACTCCGGCGGCTCTGCGTCAGGATGGTGTTCGCTAAGCGGTAACGGTAACCACTGTGGGAGGGGGCTTGCTCCCGATGGCGTTGGATCAGTCGGTACATCGGTTGACTGATCCGCCGCCATTGGGAGCAAGCCCCTTTCACATTTCTTGTCGCAGTTCTTTTTAAGGCAAATGTTGCAAAGATATACAAGGCAGGCGCTTTTACCGCTAGTCTGCGGACATCTGCAATGCCGACAACAGCCTTCTACAAGAGCCCGGCGATGACTGATCTGTCCCGAATCCAGGGGCCTGCCAATGCGGTCATGCCGCCTCTGGAAGGTCGCTTTTACAGGCCTCCGCTGCCTGACGGCTACGTGCCGCGACCCCGCTTGTGCGAACGGCTGAGCGCGGGGCTCGAAGGGCGGTTGCTGCTGGTCAGCGCGCCTGCGGGGTTTGGCAAGAGTTCGTTGGCGGTGGAGTTCTGCCAGGCGTTGCCGCCCCATTGGCAGAGCCTGTGGCTGGGATTGAGCGCGAGGGACAGTGACCCGGGCCGATTCCTCGAACGGCTACTCGAAGGTTTGCAGCACTATTTCCCGCACATTGGCGCCCAGTCCCTTGGCCTGCTGAAAATGCGCCAGCGTCATCAGCCCTTCGCCTTCGAAGAATGGCTCGACGGCCTGCTCGATGAGCTTGCGCTGCACCTGTCCACCGGTGCGCCGCTGTTGCTGGTGCTGGATGACTACCATCTGGCCCAGGGCCCGGTGCTGGACCGCTGTCTGCAATTTTTCCTCAACCACTTGCCCGAGGGCCTGGTGGTGTTGGTCACCAGTCGCCAGCGTCCCGACTGGCACCTGGCGCGGTTGCGTTTGTCCCGGCACTTGCTGGAGCTCAACGAGCAGGATCTGCGCCTGACCCATGCCGAATCCCTGGCAGTACTGGACCACCACAGCAGCTCACTGCGCGGCGAGGCGCTGGAGAACCTGATTCGCCGCAGCGAAGGCTGGGTGGCCGGCCTGCGTTTCTGGCTGCTGGCGGCGTCCGAAGCCGGTAGCGAAGAGGCGTTGCCGCAGAGTCTGCACGGCGGCGAGGGACTGATCCGCGACTACCTGCTCGAAGAGGTGATCGACTGCCTGCCGCCTGAAGTGCAGGCCTTTTTGTTCGATACCGCCCCCCAGGAACGCTTCTGCAGCGAACTGTGCGACGCCGTGCGCGAAGCCCACGACAGCGCGGAAATCCTGCGCTACCTGCAATCGCACCAGGTGTTTCTCGTCCCGCTTGACGATCAGGGTCACTGGTACCGCTATCACCATTTGTTCTCCGACCTGTTGCGCACCCGGCGTGCCAGTGCCGCCGTGCTGCCGGCGGCGAGTCTGCACCTGCGTGCCTGTCGCTGGTTCAATGCCCAGGGCTTGATCGACGAGGCCGTGGAGCAGGCGCTGCGCGCGGGCCATCTGGATGTAGCGGCCAATCTGGTGCAGAACCTGTCCGAAGAACAGCTATTGGCCGAGCAGAATATCGGCATGTTGCTGCGCTGGAAAATGGACCTGCCCGACAGCCTGCTGATCAGCACGCCGCGCCTGATCGTGCTGTACAGCTGGGCATTGGGCCTGGCCTGCCAGCTGGATGCGGCGGAAGAATTGTCCAGCTACCTCAGCCGCTTTCTGCCGGCGCCGTCGGCCACGGCGCAAAGGTCGATGCTGGCGCAGTGGCTGGCGCTGAGCGGGATCATCGCTCGGGGTCGGGGCGACCGCGAGTTGACCCAGCGTTATTGCAGCGAAGCGTTGGAAAGCCTTCCGCAGCGGCGTTATGGCCAGCGTCTGATGTGCCTGTCGACGCTGTCCAACCTGGCCATCGTCGACGCCGATCTGTGGCGTGCCCGTGGTCTGAACCGTGAGTCCCTGGAGCTGGCGCAACGCGTCGGCAACCCGTTGTTCGAAGCGCTGGCCCATTACGACCGCGCGCGGGTATTGCAGGCGCGCGGCGAGGTCCTGCGGGCCCTTGATGAAGTGCACCAGGGGCTGCAGCGCTTGAACGGCCTTGCGCCGCAACGGTTGTATGCGGTGCGTGCGCGGCTGTCGTTGTACGAAGGGTATCTACTGCTGATGCGTAATCAGCCCGACGCCGGTATCGCGCGCCTGCGCGCCGGCCTGACCGAGGCGCGGGCGTGCCGCGATATCAGCGTACTGATCGGTCATTGTGTGATCGCCAGTTTCGAAGGGCGCCGCGCGGATTTCGCCAAGGCCTTTGCCGAGCTGGCCGAGGCCGAGCGCCTGATGCATATCTGGGACGTGCCGCCGATCTACTACCTGGCAATGATCACCCTGATCAAATGCGAACTGTGGCTGGCCCAGGGCCGCACTGACCTGGCCGAAGCCTGGCTGGCGCGGCTCGCGCAAACCTACAGCGGCGAGCAGGCGGCCGCTGCGCCGGAATTTCATCCGCACCTGGCGCAGCATATCGAGCTGCAGCAGGCCACCCTCGATGCGATCCGCCATCAGCCCGATGCCGCACTGCAACGTCTCGACGATCTGGCGCAACACGCCCACGACAGCGGGCGGCAGATGATCGCCCTGCTGGCGCTGACCCAGCAGGCGCAATTGCTGCTCGACTGCGGCCAGGAAGTCAAGGCGCGGCCGGTACTGTCGCGTGCGCTCGAAGCGGGGGCGGGCGGCGCGCTGCTGCCATTCCAGCGACTGCTGGACGCGTACCCGGAGTGGATGCGCGAGCAACTGGGCAAAGACGCCCACGGCGTACTCAATCAGAGCTTGCTGGCGCTGCTGCCGGCAACGCTGGCGCCAGACGCCACGCCTGCTCATGAAACCCTGAGCAGCCGAGAGTTGGCGGTGCTGCAATTGATCGCCCAGGGCTGCTCGAACCAGGAGATCAGCAACCGGCTGTTTATTTCCCTGCACACGGTCAAGACCCATGCGAGCCATATCAACAGCAAGCTGGGGGTGGAGCGCAGGACGCAGGCCGTGGCGCGGGCGCAGGCGTTAAGATTGATTGGTTAGCGGAAAAGGGGGAGGGGGACAACCGGTTTCATCGCGCAATTATTCTGGCGACATTCGTCCGAAAACGGTATCGCCTTGCGCGCAGCGTTGCAGCAAAACCGCAGGCCGCGTTCAGCCTGGGTCTGCTACGGTCTGTAAAGCGACAAGAACGGGTTGCCCTCGATGCACCTCGGTGAGCCGCAACGGAATCTTTACCATTTGTCGCGATCCAAACTCGGCACAGGCCAGTTGCCAATGTCCTCTGCATCACAGAATGCAAAAGTAGGAGCTCTCTTCATGTTCACTCCGCGTCGTCTGCTTGTTGTCGCCACCGCCGTAGCCCTTTTGTCCGGCTGCGCCTCTCCCAATCCCTACAGCGGCAATCAGGGGCAGGCCAGCAGTGGTTCCGAGGGCGGTATGAGCAAGACCGCCAAATACGGCGGCCTTGGTGCCTTGGCCGGTGCCCTGGCCGGTGCCGCCATTGACCACAACCATCGTGGCAAGGGCGCGCTGATCGGTGCGGCGGTTGCCGGTGCCGGCGCTGCCGGTTATGGCTACTACGCCGACCAGCAGGAAAAGAAACTGCGTGAAAGCATGGCCAACACCGGGGTTGAAGTGCAGCGCCAGGGTGACCAGATCAAGCTGATCATGCCGGGCAATATCACCTTCGCCACCAACTCGGACGCGATCGCCAGCAGCTTCTATCAGCCGCTGAACAACCTGGCCAACTCGCTCAAGCAGTTCAGCCAGAACACGATCCAGATCGTCGGCTACACCGACAGTACCGGCAGTCGCCAGTTGAACATGGACCTGTCCCAGCGTCGCGCCCAGAGCGTGGCCAACTACCTGACCTCCCAGGGCGTCAGCCCGACCAACCTGAGCGCACGCGGTGCCGGCCCGGATAACCCGATTGCCAGCAACGCCGACGTGAATGGCCGGGCGCAAAACCGTCGCGTCGAGGTCAACCTCGGCCCGATCCCAGGTCAGCAATACGGCCAACCTGCCGGTCAGCAGCAGGCGCCACAACAGAACAACCAGTTCCAGGGCAATCCGTACCAGCAGTACCAATAAACGCTGGCCACTAAAAAGGGCGCCGTGCAGTCAATGCACGGCGCCCTTTTTTATGGCGGCGGGTTCATATCAGTCGATGTATTCGAACACCTTCACGATCTTCTGTACGCCGGACACGCCCTGTACCAGGTTGGACGCGCGGGTCGCTTCCGCCTGGGTCAACAGACCCATCAGGTAAACGATGCCGTTGTCGGTGACCACTTTGATCCGCGAGCCTGGCACCGCATTGTCGGTGAGCATCTGCGCCTTGATCTTGGTGGTCAGCAGGGCGTCGTTGCTGATGGCCAGCAGCGTGATCGGGTCCATGACCTGCAGTTCATTGTGCACTTTCTTGACCCGCTGCACCGCCGAGGCGGCCTGTTCGGCCTGGGCCTTGAGGTCGGCGCGCGGCGTTTGTCCTGCCAGCAGTACAACGCCGTTGAAGCTGGTCACCACAATGCGCGAGGCGCCATTGCCCAGGTCGGTCGCGGCTTTGGCCACATTGACCTTGACCTTGGTTTCGATCAGCGAGTCATCAATGGTGCTGCCGAAGGTACGCGTGCCCCTGTCGTCCTGGATGGGGGTATCCCTTGTCGCGGTGATGGCCGTGCTGCAACCGCTGATGCCGAGGCACAGCGCAATAGTCACCAGGCTGAGTCGTTTAACGGTCATTCTTCACTCCCGAACAGTTGACTGTCGATCAGATCGCACAGGCAGTGGATCGCCAACAGGTGGACTTCTTGAATACGTGCGGTGACATTGGCCGGGACGCGAATCTCCACGTCTTCGGGCAGCAGTAGCGAGGCCATGCCGCCGCCGTCGCGTCCGGTCAATGCTACGACAATCATTTCGCGATCATGTGCGGCCTGGATCGCCTGAATAATGTTCGCCGAGTTGCCGCTGGTGGAAATCGCCAGCAGCACATCACCCGGCTGGCCCAGAGCACGGATCTGCTTGGAGAAGATTTCGTTGTAGCTGTAGTCGTTGGCGATCGAGGTGATCGTCGACGAATCGGTGGTCAAGGCAATGGCCGGCAGGCTCGGGCGCTCACGCTCGAAGCGGTTGAGCAGCTCGGAAGAGAAATGCTGGGCATCGCCGGCCGAACCGCCGTTGCCGCACGAAAGCATTTTGCCCTCGTTGAGCAAGGCGTTGACCATGACCTGACTGGCTTGCTCGATGTGCGGTGCAAGTACGTCCATCGCCTGTTGCTTGGTGTCGATGCTGGCCTGGAAAAGCTGGCGAATTCGGGATTGCATGTCCATCTGTGTGACCTTAAGTAGCGCGGCTGTTTGGCACAGAAATGTGCAGCCCGCAAAGCAAAGAGCAAAAATGTGGGGTGAAGATGCCGGGCGAATCAGCTGTCGAAGGCACTTTTGATCCAGTTCAGATCAGCCTTGCCAGACCGTGTGCTTTCTATGGCAACCACGTCGAAACGGCAGGGGGCGTCTGACCAGCGATGCTCCTTGAGCAGGAAAAACTGCGCGGCGAGTATCAGCTTCTGACGTTTGCGCCCGTCGATACTGGCGAGCGCGCCACCCCATTGTGCGTGTTTTCTGTAGCGGACTTCGACGAATACTACTGTATCGCCGTCAAGCATGACCAGATCAAGCTCTCCGCGTTTACACAACCAGTTCTGCGCCAGCAGGCGCAGACCCTGTTGCTGCAGGTAATTCAGAGCTTGCAGTTCGGCATCCTTGCCGCTTTGTGCGCTGGACCGCTCGGGCATCAGCGTGGGGTATCGGGAAGGCGCTGGACCTCGCCACCGACGAACTTCGCCCATGGCAGTTGACGGTCGACGCGTTGGTTGGTGCTGATGCCCAGGCTGCCCGACAGGCCGTCAATGCGGCTGTCCGGCAGTGCCTTGAGCTGGCCCAGGCGCGGCGCCAGGCGGTAGGCATCGACGCCCATCGCGTACAGACGGCCAAGGCTGCCATTGGCTTGCGGCCATTGTGCCGCCACCTGGTTGCGCAGCGGGTCAGTGGTGTTGAGCAGCCATGGTGTTTCGCAGAACATCACGTTGGTCATGTCCAGGTACTGGTTTTTGTCACCGCTGGCGCTGAACACGTGGGACGTGGCATACACCGGCACATCGCCGGCGTACTGGAAGTTCAGGGTCGGCTTGATCTGCTGGGCCAGTTGCGGCGGCACAGCCAGGAAAATGAACTCGATGTCCTGACGACGCGAAGGCTGGGCTGCGACGTCAGTGCCTACAGTGTTCTGCAGGCTCTTGGCGCGGCCTTCGCTTTTGCGCAACTGGAACAGTTCGGCGATCTGCTGGGCGAGCGCGACCGGTTGATCGACGTACTCGACGCCCAGCACGGTGCCGCCGTTGGCTTCCCAATCCTGACGGAAGGCCTTGTAGACACGCTCGCCCCATTCGCCGCGAGGCACCATCGCAGCGGCGCGGTGCAGGCCGTCGGCGCGGGCGCGGCGCGACACTTCGCGGGCTTCGTCCTCAGCCGCCAGACCAAACTGGAACAACTGCGCCGGGCTTTGATCGGCTTCGCTGTAGTTCAGCGCCAGGGTGGTGATTGGCAATTGAGGGCGCGCGCTGAGCTGCTTGACCAGCGGCTTCTCCAGCGGACCGACCACCAATTGCACGCCGGCGGCCTGAGCCTTGGCATAGAAATCATCAAGGGAGGTCAAGCGCGAACTGTCGTAGAACTCGATCACCGGCGCTTTTTGCCCGGCCTGTTCAGCCTGGTAGTGCGCAGCCATGAAGCCTTCACGCAGCGCCTTGCCGACGGCGGCCAGCGGGCCATCCTGGGGCAGCAGCACGGCGATCTTGTTCAGGGGCTGGCTGGCCAGTTCCTTGAGCTTGGTCAGTGGCGTCGGCAACTGCACGGCGGCTGGGTGGCCAGGGTTCTGTGCGCGCCAGGTGTCGATTGCCGCCTGTTGTTGCTCCAGGGTGCCAGCACCCTTGACCGCCTTGGCCAGGCTGATCCAGCCGTCCAGCGTCGGATTGCCACTGGCTTGCAGTTGCTCTGCCGGCAGTGCGGCAATCAGGGCCCAGATCGCGTCGTGGTTGCTGCTGGCGGCATCGCCTTTGAGCAATGGCGCTATTGCCACGCGCTCGCGCGCAGCAGCCAGGGTCTGGCCATCGGCTTCATAGGCACGTGCATGCACGGTGCCGGTACGCACCTGTTGCTCTGCGGGCAGTTGATTCAGGTTTTGCAGGCTTGGATGGTTCAGCGCGGCCAACGCAGCCTTTGGCTGGTTGCGCGCCATCGCCAGTTCGGCCGCCAGGGTGCTGGCAAAGACTTGCGGGGCCGGTTTGAGGGCATCCAGGGGCACCTGCGCAAGAATCTGCGCCGAGCGGCCGGGGTTGTTCTGCCTGTAGGCCAGGTCGGCCGCGCTCAGGCGCAGCAGCGCAGCCTGTTCGGGCGTTTTGGCGGTAGTCGCCTGTTCGAGCAGTTGCTCGATACTGGCGTCCGGGGTCCGTGGAAGGTCGCCAAGGCTGGACGAGGGCGAGCTGGCACACGCGGCCAATAAGGCGGCGAGGCAGAGGGCGGAGAGCAGCCGCAGGCAAGCGATCATGTAAGTGTCCTGATACCGATCAAATTAGCGTGGAAGTGTACCCAAGCACTGGCCCAGGCGCGATGTTAGTGGCGTTAAAGCGTTGAATAAGGTCGTGCAAAAGGTGTTCATGACCACCCGTTGTCGAGTACGGGCAGGCCGTGATGGCACATTCTCAAGGCATCTACGCGCTACAATGCGGCTTTTGCCAAACATCGAGGTGTGCGTTTTGACTGCTCCAGGTCCTTTGAATTCCACTGCCGGCTCGCTTTTTGTGGTGGCGACGCCTATTGGCAACCTGGACGACATCAGTTCCCGGGCGCTGAAAATCCTGCGCGAGGTTAAATTGATCGCGGCAGAAGACACGCGGCACTCCCAGCGGTTGATGCAGCACTTTGGTATCAGCACGCCTTTGGCGGCGTGCCACGAACACAACGAACGGGAAGAGGGCAGCCGTTTTATCACCCGACTGCTGGCTGGGGATGATGTTGCACTGATCTCCGACGCGGGCACGCCTCTGATTTCCGATCCGGGTTACCACCTGGTTCGTCAGGCGCGTGCCGCTGGTATTACTGTAGTGCCTGTTCCCGGAGCGTGCGCGCTGATTGCTGCATTATCTGCCGCAGGCCTGCCATCGGACCGCTTCATCTTCGAGGGCTTCCTGCCGGCCAAGACGGTGGGGCGTCGGGCGCGTCTTCAGGCGGTAAGGGAAGAGCCGCGCACGTTGATTTTCTATGAGGCGCCGCACCGCATCCTTGAATGCCTGCAGGATATGGAGCTGGTATTCGGCGGTGATCGCCTGGCGCTGCTGGCGCGGGAACTGACCAAGACGTTCGAAACCCTCAAGGGCTTGCCGCTCGAAGAGCTGCGCGCCTTCGTTGAGGGCGACAGCAACCAGCAGCGCGGCGAGTGCGTGGTTCTGGTCGCGGGGTGGACCGCACCGGAGAGCGAGGATGCTGTCGGCAGTGAAGCCATGCGCATCCTCGACCTGCTGCTCAAGGAGATGCCGCTCAAGCGGGCGGCAGCTCTGGCGGCCGATATTACCGGGCTGCGCAAGAATGTTCTGTATCAGGTGGCGCTGGATAAACAGAAAGCCGAATAGTTCCGGGGGGTAGCCGGCATTTCGTCAGAACGTGATGGCATTGCTGCACTTTTAATACTTGTCCTGAGGCCGCCGGGCCGTTAACCTTCTCGGCGGAGAGTCGATTGGACAGTCGCTGCCCTCTATGAAAATTAGGGGGGGGAGGAAAGTCCGGGCTCCATAGGGCGAAGTGCCAGGTAATGCCTGGGAGGCGTGAGCCTACGGAAAGTGCCACAGAAAATAACCGCCTAAGCACTTCGGTGCCGGTAAGGGTGAAAAGGTGCGGTAAGAGCGCACCGCACGACTGGCAACAGTTCGTGGCTAGGTAAACCCCACTTGGAGCAAGACCAAATAGGGTCCCAAGGCGTGGCCCGCGCTGGGACCGGGTAGGTTGCTAAAGATGTCCAGTGATGGCCATCGTAGACGAATGACTGTTCAAGACAGAACCCGGCTTACAGATCGACTCTCCACCTTTTTCCTTCTGTCCGACTCCAGGGCAGAAAACCGGTAGTAACGCAAGAATCCCTCCCTGCCAAATCATTGGCAGACGCGTCTTCGTAATACCAAAAAAATCTTACTCTTAATAAATCACTTTAACTTTTGGCTCTAGCTCTTTGAGCTACTTACGCTTGATTAGCCAAAAACACCGTCGAACTCTGATTTCTCCTCCTTTAACGCTCCTAAATCTCCGTTCTGTAAGGCTTTTCCGCGTATTCGCGCCTTGACGGTGTGGTGGGCGCATTCCTATAGTGTGCGCAAGTGGCGGAAAGTGGCGCAAAGTGGGTTTTTTGAACGTAAAACGCTAAAATTTGGAGAAACGCACCTGTGTTTCGCGGAGCTAATGCAATCAGTCTCGATGCAAAAGGCCGTCTCGCTATGCCGAGCCGGTATCGTGACGAGCTGATTTCGCGAAGTTCAGGGCAGTTAATCATCACGATTGACGCTGTTGACCCTTGTTTGTGTGTTTACCCGCTCGATGAGTGGGAGCTGATCGAAACCAAGCTGCGTGCCCTGCCTTCATTGCGTGAAGAAAACCGCCGTCTGCAGCGTTTGCTGATTGGTAATGCCGTCGACCTCGAGCTCGATGGCAGTGGTCGTTTCCTGGTGCCTCCGCGTTTGCGCGAATACGCCAGGCTCGACAAGCGCGCAATGCTGGTCGGCCAACTGAACAAGTTCCAATTGTGGGACGAAGATGCCTGGGATGCTGTTTCCGCAGCTGACCTGGCGGCTATTCAACAACCGGGTGCCATGCCCGACGAACTGCGTGATCTGATCCTGTGACTATTGATAGCGGCTTTAACCACATCACCGTACTGCTTGACGAAGCCGTTGAGGCTCTCGCCGTACGCGCGGATGGCTGCTATCTGGACGGCACGTTCGGCAGGGGCGGGCATAGCCGCCTGATACTCAGCCAGCTCGGGCCCGATGGCAAACTCCTCGGGTTCGACAAAGACCCTCAAGCGATTGCCACCGGGCAAGCGCTAGCGGCCGAAGACGGCCGCTTTGTCGTTGTGCAGCGCAGCTTTGCCGAGTTGGGTGCCGAAGTGGCCGAGCGCGGCATGGCGGGCAAGGTGGCCGGGGTTTTGCTCGACCTGGGCGTGTCTTCGCCGCAGCTCGACGATCCGGAGCGCGGCTTCAGCTTCATGAATGACGGCCCGCTCGACATGCGCATGGACCCTACCCGTGGCGTCAGCGCTGCGCAGTTCATCGCCACTGCCCCGGTGGAAGAAATCGCCCGCGTATTCAAGGAATACGGTGAAGAACGCTTCTCCGGCCGCATGGCGCGTGCCGTGGTCGAGCGTCGGGAGATCCAGCCGTTCGAGCGCACCGCAGACCTCGCCGAAGTGCTGAAAGTCGCCAACCCCGCGTGGGAAAAGGGCAAGAACCCGGCGACCCGTGCGTTCCAGGGCTTGCGTATTCACGTCAACAACGAATTGGGCGATCTGGAAGCAGGCCTCGAAGCCGCTCTGGAAGCGCTGGAAGTGGGCGGTCGCCTGGTGGTGATCAGCTTCCACTCCCTGGAAGACCGCATCGTCAAACTGTTCATGCGCCGCCTGGTCAAGGGCGAGTCCGACAACCTGCCGCGCAACCTGCCGGTGCGGTTCGAAGCCTTTGTGCCGAAAATCAAAGTCCATGGCAAAGCGCAGTTCGCCTCCGAAGCCGAACTCAAGGCCAACCCACGTTCCCGTAGCGCCGTTATGCGCGTCGCGGAGAAGTTGCGGTGAGCAAGCTTTTCGCCAAACCCCTGCCGGGCGGCAGCTTCTTTATGTTGCTGCTGTTTGTCGGCGTGCTGGTGTCCGCCATTGCGGTGTCCTACAGCGCGCACTACAACCGTCAATTGCTCAATACCCTCTACGGGGAGCTGAGCGTGCGTGACAAGGCGCAGGCCGAATGGGGTCGCTTGATCCTGGAACAAAGCACCTGGACGGCCCACAGCCGTATCGAAGTGCTGGCCACCGAACAATTGAAAATGCACATCCCCGGCGCGGCTGACGTGCGCATGGTGGCGCCATGATGAAGCTCGAGGGTGCACTCTACCCATGGCGCTTTCGCCTGATGCTCGGCCTGCTGGCCTTGATGGTGGGCGCCATCGCCTGGCGAATCATCGACCTGCAGGTGGTCGACCGTGACTTCCTGATCGGCCAGGGCGACGCTCGCAGCCTGCGGCATATCCCGATTCCAGCGCACCGTGGGCTGATCACCGACCGTAACGGCGAGCCGCTGGCCGTGAGTACGCCGGTGACCACCCTGTGGGCCAACGCGAAGGAATTGCAGGTAGCCAAGGACCGATGGCCGCAACTGGCCGCCGCCCTGGGGCAGGACCCAAAAGCCCTGGCCGAACGGCTTGAAGCCCAGGCCAATAAGGAATTCATCTATCTGGTGCGCGGCCTCACGCCCGAGCAGGGCCAGCAGGTGCTCGATCTTAAAGTCCCCGGTGTCTACGGCATCGAGGAATTTCGTCGTTTCTACCCGGCCGGTGAAACCACCGCGCACATGGTCGGCTTTACCGACATCGACGACCACGGCCGCGAAGGCGTCGAGCTGGCCTACGATGAGTGGCTGGCGGGCGTGCCCGGCAAGCGCCAGGTCATCAAGGACCGTCGCGGTCGGCTGATCAAGGACGTCCAGGTCACCAAGAACGCCAAGGCCGGCAAGCCGCTGGCTTTGTCGATTGACCTGCGCCTGCAATACCTGGCCAACCGCGAGCTGCGCAACGCGATCATCGAGAATGGCGCCAAGGCCGGCAGCCTGGTGATCATGGACGTGAAGACCGGCGAGATCCTTGCCATGGTCAACCAGCCCACCTACAACCCCAACAACCGTCGCAACCTGCAACCGGCGATGATGCGCAACCGCGCGATGATCGACGTGTTCGAGCCGGGTTCGACCATGAAAGCCATCTCCATGAGTGCCGCCCTGGAAACCGGACGCTGGAAACCCAGCGACAAGGTCGAGGTGTACCCGGGCACATTGCAGTTGGGCAAATACACCATTCGCGACGTATCTCGCACCGAAGGCCCGGTGCTGGACCTGACCGGTATCCTGATCAACTCCAGTAACGTCGGCATGAGCAAGGTCGCCTTCGATATCGGCGGCGAAACCATCTATCACCTGGCACAGAAGATCGGCCTGGGCCAACCCACCGGCCTCGACTTCCCCGGTGAGCGCGTCGGCAACCTGCCGAACTACCGTGACTGGAAAAAAGCCGAGACCGCCACGCTGTCCTACGGCTACGGCCTGTCGGTGACCGCGATCCAATTGGCTCACGCTTTCTCTGTATTGGCCAATAACGGCCGCATGGTTCCGTTGAGCCTGATCCACGTCGATGAGGCACCGAAAGCCACCCAGGTGATTCCGGAGAAAGTTGCCAAGACCATGCAGGGCATGCTGCAACAGGTGATCGAAGCGCCGCGCGGTGTATTCCGCGCCCAGGTGCCGGCGTATCACGTGGCCGGCAAGTCCGGTACCGCGCGTAAAACGTCGGTGGGCACCAAGGGTTACGCCGAGAACTCCTACCGCTCGCTGTTCGCCGGCTTCGGTCCGATGAGTGACCCTCGCTACGCCATCGTCGTAGTGATCGATGAGCCGAGCAAGGCTGGCTACTTCGGTGGTCTGGTTTCGGCGCCGGTGTTCAGCAAAGTGATGTCCGGCACCCTGCGCCTGATGAACATCACCCCGGACAACCTGCCGCCGACCCAGCAAGCCAACGCCGCACCTCCGGCCGCCGCTGTCAAAGCCAATGGAGGGCGCGGCTGATGTCTCTTAGCCTGAACAAGATTTTTGCCCACGCCGGCCGCGATCTGCTGATTCGCGAGCTGACCCTGGACAGCCGTAATGTCCGTGCCGGTGACCTGTTCCTGGCCGTGCCGGGTGGCAAGTTCGATGGTCGTGAACATATTGCCGATGCCTTGCAGCGTGGCGCCGCAGCTGTCGCCTATGAAGTGGAAGGTGCCACCGTGCTGCCGATCACCGACGTGCCGCTGATTCCGGTCAAGGGCCTGGCCCGACAACTGTCGGATATCGCCGGGCGGTTTTACGGTGAGCCAAGTCGTCACCTCAATCTGGTGGGCGTCACCGGCACCAACGGCAAGACCAGCGTGACCCAACTGGTCGCCCAGGCCCTTGACCTGCTGGGTCAGCATTGCGGCATCGTCGGCACCCTGGGCACCGGCTTTTATGGCGCGCTGCAAAGCGGTCTGCACACCACGCCGAACCCGATTGCCGTGCAGGCAACCCTGGCCGACCTGAAAAAGGCCGGGGCCAGGGCCGTCGCCATGGAAGTGTCGTCCCACGGCCTCGACCAGGGTCGCGTTAGCGCGCTGGCCTTTGATGTGGCCGTGATGAGCAACCTGTCCCGCGACCATCTTGACTACCACGGCACCATGCAAGCGTACGGTGCCGCCAAGGCCAGGTTGTTTGCCTGGAACGACCTCAAGTGCCGGGTGATCAACCTGGACGATGACTTCGGCCGGCAACTGGCTGCGCAGCACAGCGAAGCGCGCCTGATCACCTACAGCCTGGAAGATTCCAGCGCGTACCTGTATTGCCGTCAGGCTCAATTCAACGACGAAGGTGTGCGCGCCACCCTGGTGACGCCGCAAGGCGAGCACCACCTGCGCAGCACCTTGCTCGGCCGTTTCAACCTGAGCAACGTACTCGCGGCTGTCGGCGCCTTGCTCGGACTGGATTACGCCCTCGACGAAATTCTCAACGTGCTGCCAATGCTTGAAGGCCCGGCCGGACGCATGCAGCGCCTGGGCGGCGGCACGCAGCCGCTGGTGGTGGTCGATTACGCGCACACTCCCGATGCGCTGGAAAAAGTCCTGTTGGCCCTGCGCCCGCATGCCAAAGGCAAGCTGCTGTGCCTGTTCGGCTGTGGCGGTGACCGTGATCGCGGCAAGCGCCCGCTGATGGCCGGCATTGTCGAGCGCCTGGCGGACGGCGTGCTGGTGACCGATGACAACCCGCGCAGCGAAGACCCCGCGCGGATTTTCGATGATATTCGCCAAGGCTTCAAAGACCCCGCGAACGTGACGTTCGTCGCCGGTCGGGGCGCCGCCATTGCCCAACTGATCGCCAGCGCCAGCGCGGACGACGTGGTGGTACTGGCCGGCAAAGGTCATGAGGACTATCAGGAAATCAACGGCGAGCGCCATGCCTTCTCCGATCTGGTCGAGGCTGATCGCGCGCTGACTGCCTGGGAGGCCGCCCATGCTTAAAGCCATGACGTTCCGCGAACTGGCCCAGGCCCTGTCGGCCCGAGTACTGTCCGGCGACTGCCGTTTCGACGGCGTCAGTATCGACAGCCGTAACATCAGCCCCGGGCAACTGTTCGTGGCCCTGACCGGCCCGCGTTTCGACGGCCACGACTACCTGAACGACGTGGCCGCCAAAGGTGCCGTTGGCGCTCTGGTCGAGCACGAAGTGACTGACGCTGCCTTGCCGCAACTGCTGGTCGCCGACACCCGTCTGGCCCTGGGCCAGTTGGGTGCGCTGAACCGTGCCGCATTCGATAAACCCGTGGCGGCCATCACCGGCTCCAGCGGCAAGACCACGGTCAAGGAATTGCTCGCCGGCGTGCTGCGTACGCGCGGCCCGGTGCTCGCCACCCGTGGCAACCTGAACAATGATTTCGGCGCACCCCTGACCCTGCTCGAACTGGCCCCGGAACATACCGCCGCCGTGATCGAGCTGGGCGCCTCGCGCGTCGGCGAAATCGCCTACACCGTGGCGCTGACCAAGCCCCACGTTGCCGTGATCAACAACGCCGGCACCGCCCACGTCGGTGAGTTCGGCGGCCCGGAAAAAATCGTCGAGGCCAAGGGTGAAATCCTTGAAGGCCTGGACGCGTCGGGTACGGCCGTGTTGAACCTCGACGACAAGGCCTTCGAGACCTGGCGCATCCGCGCCGACGGTCGCAAGGTACTGACGTTTGCGGTGCTCAACGCCGCAGCGGATTTTCACGCCTCCAGCATCGCCGCCGATGCGCGTGGCTGCCCGTCCTTCACCTTGCACACGCCACAAGGCAGCGCGCAGGTGCAACTGAATCTGCTGGGCAACCATAACGTCGCCAACGCCCTGGCTGCCGCTGCCGCCGCCCATGCCCTGGGCGTCTCGCTGGCCGGTATTGCCAGCGGCCTGGGCGCGGTGCAGCCGGTCAAGGGCCGCACGGTCGCGCAATTGGCCGGCAACGGCATGCGCGTGATCGATGACACCTACAACGCCAACCCGTCTTCCATCAATGCGGCGGTCGACCTGCTCAACGGCTTTGCCGGGCGCAAGGTGCTGGTGCTGGGGGATATCGGCGAGCTGGGCGACTGGGCCGAGCAAGGCCATCGCGAAGTCGGCGCGTATGCCGCCGGCAAAGTCGACGCGCTCTACGCCGTGGGCCCGAATATGGCCCACGCCGTCGCAGCCTTTGGTGCCGGCGCGCAGCATTTCACGACTCAGGGCGAGTTGATCCAGGCGCTGACGGCGGCTGAACAAGACCCACAGACAACCCTTTTGATCAAGGGATCGCGCAGCGCGGTGATGGAAAACGTCGTCGCAGCCTTGTGCGGTTCCAGTACGGAGAAACATTAATGCTGCTGCTGCTGGCTGAGTATCTGCAACAGTTTCACAAAGGCTTCGCGGTCTTTCAGTACCTGACCCTGCGCGGGATTCTCGGTGTGCTGACCGCGTTGTGCTTGTCGCTGTTCCTGGGGCCGTGGATGATCCGCACCCTGCAGAACCTGCAAATTGGTCAATCGGTGCGCAATGACGGCCCGCAGTCGCACCTGTCCAAATCCGGCACGCCCACCATGGGCGGCGCGTTGATTCTGTCGTCCATCGGCATCAGCACCTTGCTCTGGGCCGACCTGCACAACCGCTACGTGTGGGTGGTGCTGCTGGTGACCCTGTTGTTCGGTGCCATCGGCTGGGTCGATGACTACCGCAAGGTGATCGAGAAAAACTCCAAGGGCCTGCCGAGCCGCTGGAAGTACTTCTGGCAGTCGGTGTTCGGCCTGGCCGCGGCGATCTTCCTGTACACCACTGCGCCAAGCGCCGTGGAAACCACCCTGATCATCCCGATGCTCAAGGACGCCAGCATCCCGTTGGGCATTGGCTTCGTGGTGCTGACCTACTTCGTGATCGTCGGCTCCAGCAACGCGGTCAACCTGACCGACGGCCTCGACGGCCTGGCGATCATGCCAACGGTGATGGTGGGCGGCGCGCTCGGCATCTTCTGCTACCTGTCGGGCAACGTGAAATTCGCTGAGTACCTGCTGATTCCCTACGTACCGGGCGCGGGTGAGCTGATCGTATTCTGTGGCGCGCTGATCGGCGCGGGCCTGGGGTTCCTCTGGTTCAACACCTACCCGGCGCAGGTCTTCATGGGCGATGTCGGCGCACTGGCGCTGGGCGCCGCCCTGGGCACCATCGCCGTGATCGTGCGCCAGGAAATCGTGCTGTTCATCATGGGCGGTGTGTTCGTGATGGAAACCCTGTCGGTGGTCATCCAGGTGGCGTCCTTCAAGTTGACCGGGCGCCGCGTGTTTCGCATGGCGCCGATTCACCACCACTTTGAACTCAAGGGCTGGCCCGAGCCACGCGTGATCGTCCGTTTCTGGATCATCACCGTGATTCTGGTCCTGGTCGGCCTTGCCACCCTGAAACTGAGGTAGAAACGAGTGTCCCTGATCGCTTCAGACCACTTCCGCATCATTGTCGGCCTCGGCAAGAGCGGCATGTCCCTGGTTCGCTTCCTGGCGAACCGGGGCACGTCGTTTGCCGTGGCCGACACGCGGGAAAATCCACCGGAGCTGGTCACGCTGCGCCGTGACTACCCGCATGTGGAAGTGCGTTGTGGCGAACTGGACGTCGAGTTCCTGTGCCGCGCCGATGAGCTCTACGTGAGCCCCGGCCTGGCCCTGGCGACCCCCGCCCTGCAAGCGGCGGCGGCACGTGGTGTGAAGCTGTCCGGCGATATCGACCTGTTTGCGCGTAACGCCAAAGCGCCGATCGTGGCCATCAGCGGTTCCAACGCAAAAAGCACCGTGACCACCCTGGTGGGCGAAATGGCCGCTGCGGCCGGCAAGCGCGTGGCGGTAGGCGGTAACCTTGGCGTGCCGGCGCTGGATTTGCTCAGCGACGACGTCGAGCTGTACGTAATGGAACTGTCGAGCTTCCAGCTGGAAACCACCCACGACCTGGGCGCCGAAGTCGCCACTGTGTTGAACGTGAGTGAAGACCACATGGACCGCTACAGCGGCCTGCCGGCCTATCACCTGGCCAAGCACCGGATCTTCCGCGGTGCACGGCAAGTGGTGGTCAACCGCCAGGATGCCCTGAGCCGTCCACTGATGGGCGAAGGCCTGCCGTGCTGGACCTTCGGCCTGGGCAAACCCGACTTCAAGGGCTTCGGCATTCGTGAAGAGAACGGCGAGAAATACCTGGCCTTCGAATTCCAGAACCTGATGTCGGTGCGCGAGCTGAAAATCCGTGGCGCCCATAACCAGTCCAACGCCCTCGCGGCCCTGGCGCTGGGGCATGCCGTGGGCCTGCCGTTCGACGCCATGCTGTCGAGCCTGCGCACCTTCGGCGGTCTCGAGCATCGCTGCCAATGGGTGCGCGACCTCGACGGCGTCGGCTATTACAACGATTCCAAGGCCACTAACGTCGGTGCGGCACTGGCGGCCATCGAAGGCCTGGGCGCCGACATCGATGGCAAGCTGGTGCTGATCGCCGGTGGCGACGGCAAGGGCGCCGACTTCAAGGACCTCAAGGCGCCGGTCGCCGCCCATTGCCGCGCCGTGGTGTTGATGGGCCGGGATTCGGACCTGATCGCCGCCGCCCTCGGCAACGATGTGCCGCACGTACGTGCCGCCTCCCTGGACGACGCGATTGCCCGGTGCAAGGCGCTGGCCCAACCGGGCGATGCGGTGCTGCTATCGCCGGCGTGCGCCAGTTTCGACATGTTCAAGAACTATGAAGAGCGTGGCCAGTTGTTCGCCCGCGCCGTGGAGGCTTTGGCATGAGCCTCAACCTGAAAAACATCATCAAGCCGTACCCGTCGCCGATCATCACCGGGCGCGGCATCGACCTCGATTTCCCGATGCTCGCCGGCTGCCTCGCGCTGCTGGGCCTGGGCCTGGTGATGATCACCTCGGCGTCGTCCGAAGTGGCCGCCGTGCAGTCGGGCAACACGCTGTACATGATGATCCGTCACCTGGTGTACCTGGTGATCGGCCTCGGCGCGTGCATCGTCACCATGATGATCCCCATCGCCACCTGGCAACGCCTGGGCTGGCTGATGCTGATCGGCGCGTTTGGCCTGCTGATCATGGTGATCCTGCCCGGCATCGGGCGCGAGGTGAACGGTTCGATGCGCTGGATCGGCTTCGGCGCGTTCAACGTGCAACCGTCGGAAATCGCCAAGGTGTTCGTGGTGATCTACCTCGCCGGCTACCTGGTGCGTCGCCAGAAAGAAGTGCGCGAAAGCTGGATGGGCTTCTTCAAGCCGTTCATCGTGCTGCTGCCGATGGCCGGCCTGTTGCTGATGGAACCCGACTTCGGCGCCACCGTGGTGATGATGGGGGCGGCGGCGGCGATGCTGTTCCTTGGCGGCGTCGGTCTGTTCCGCTTCACCTTGATGGTGGTGCTGGCGGTGGCTGCGGTCACCGTGCTGGTGCAGGCGCAACCCTACCGGATGGCCCGTCTGATTACCTTTACCGATCCCTGGTCCGATCAGTTCGGTTCCGGCTACCAGTTGACCCAGGCGCTGATTGCCTTCGGTCGCGGCGAGTGGCTGGGCGTGGGCCTGGGCAACAGTGTGCAGAAACAGTTCTACCTGCCGGAAGCCCACACCGACTTCGTGTTCTCGGTACTCGCCGAAGAGCTCGGCGTGGTCGGTTCGCTGTGCACCGTCGCGCTGTTCGTGTTCGTCTGCGTTCGCGGCATGTACATCGGCTTGTGGGCCGAGAAGGCCAAACAGTATTTCGCCGCTTATGTGGCGTACGGCCTGTCGTTCCTGTGGATCGGCCAGTTCCTGATCAACATCGGCGTGAACGTCGGCCTGCTGCCGACCAAGGGCCTGACCTTGCCGTTCCTCAGTTACGGCGGCAGTTCGTTGGTGATTTGCTGCGCGTGCCTGGGCCTGTTGCTGCGCATCGAGTGGGAGAGTCGAACCCACCTGGGCAGCGAAGAGATGGAGTTCAGCGAAAGCGACTTCGCCGAGGAGCCGACCCATGGGCGCTAATGTGCTGATCATGGCGGGCGGCACCGGGGGCCACGTGTTCCCGGCCCTGGCGTGTGCGCGTGAGTTCCAGAACCGTGGCTACAGCGTGCACTGGCTCGGCACACCGCGTGGCATCGAAAACGAACTGGTGCCCAATGCCGGCTTGCCGTTGCACCTGATCAATGTCACCGGCCTGCGCGGCAAGGGCAAATTGTCCCTGCTCAAAGCGCCGTTCGTCTTGCTCAAGGCGGTGTGGCAGGCACGCAAGGTCATCCGTCAATTGCAGCCGGTGTGCGTGCTCGGCTTTGGCGGTTATGTGACCGGCCCCGGCGGCGTGGCGGCAAAACTCGCCGGCGTGCCGGTGATCGTGCACGAGCAGAATGCCGTCGCCGGCACCGCCAATCGCCTGCTGGTGCCGCTGGCGGCGCGTGTGTGCGAGGCCTTCCCGAAGACCTTTGGTGCCTCGGACAAGTTACGCACCACCGGCAACCCGGTGCGCACCGAACTGTTCATGGGCATTGCCCGTCAGGCACTCGCAGGGCGCAAGCCGCACCTGTTGATTCTTGGCGGCAGCCTGGGCGCTGAACCGCTGAACAAATTGCTGCCTGAAGCGCTGGCGCAACTGCCCGTGGACCTGCGTCCCGAAGTGTTTCATCAGGCCGGCAAACATCACGATGAAGTCACCGCCCAGCGTTATCGCGAAGCGGGTGTGGAGGCTGATGTGCAGCCCTTCATCAAAGACATGGCCCATGCCTATGGCTGGGCCGACCTGGTGGTCTGCCGCGCTGGTGCGCTGACCGTCAGTGAACTGGCCGCCGCCGGTCTGCCGTCGTTGCTGGTGCCTTTGCCCCATGCCATCGACGATCACCAGACCCGCAACGCCGAATATTTGGCCGGGGAGGGCGCTGCCTTCCTGCTGCCGCAAAGAACGACTGGCGCCGCCGATTTGGCCGCACGCCTGACCGAGGTTTTGATGCAACCGGAACGACTCAACAGCATGGCGAGCACCGCAAGCCGCCTGGCCAAACCTGACGCAACCCGCACCGTGGTCGATATCTGCCTGGAGGTGGCCCGTGGTTGAGAATCAGAAAGCCATGCCGCAACCCGAAATGCGCCGCATCCGTCGTATCCACTTCGTCGGCATCGGCGGTGTGGGCATGTGTGGTATTGCCGAAGTGTTGCTGAACCTGGGCTACCAGGTGTCCGGCTCGGACTTGAAAGAGTCGCCGGTGACTGATCGCCTGAAAACCTTCGGCGCGCAGATCTTCATCGGCCACCGTGCCGAGAACGCTGCCGAGGCTGACGTACTGGTGGTGTCCAGCGCCGTGAACACGTCCAACCCGGAAGTGGCCACTGCCCTTGAGCGCCGCATCCCGGTGGTGCCGCGTGCCGAGATGCTTGCCGAGTTGATGCGCTACCGTCACGGCATCGCCGTGGCCGGCACCCATGGCAAGACCACCACCACCAGCCTGATCGCCTCGGTGTTCGCTGCCGGTGGCCTGGACCCGACCTTCGTTATCGGTGGCCGCCTGAATGCAGCCGGCACCAATGCCCAGCTCGGCACCAGCCGCTACCTGATCGCCGAAGCCGATGAAAGCGATGCGAGCTTCCTGCACTTGCAACCGATGGTCGCCGTGGTCACCAATATCGACGAAGACCACATGGCCACCTACGACGGTGACTTCAACAAGTTGAAGAAAACCTTCGTCGAGTTCCTGCACAACCTGCCGTTCTACGGGCTGGCGGTGCTGTGCCTGGATGATCCGGTGGTGCGTGAAATCCTGCCGCAGGTGAAACGTCCGACCGTGACCTATGGCTTCAGCGAAGATGCCGACGTGCGTGCGATCAACGTGCGCCAGGAAGGCATGCAGACCTACTTCACCGTGCTGCGTCCCGACCGCGAGCCGTTGGATGTATCGGTCAACATGCCGGGCAACCACAACGTGCTCAACTCCCTGGCAACCATCTGCATCGCCTCCGATGAGGGCGTCAGCGATGAAGCCATCGTCGAGGGCCTGTCGCGCTTTGCCGGCGTGGGCCGCCGCTTCCAGGTCTACGGCCAACTGCCGGTGGAAGGCGGCGACGTGATGCTGGTGGATGACTACGGTCACCACCCCACCGAAGTGGCAGCCGTGATCAAGGCCGTGCGCGGTGGCTGGCCGGAGCGCCGCCTGGTGATGGTCTACCAGCCGCATCGCTACAGCCGCACCCGCGACCTGTATGACGATTTCGTCAATGTATTGGCCGACGCCAACGTGCTGCTGTTGATGGAAGTCTACCCGGCCGGTGAAGAGCCGATCCCGGGTGCCGACAGCCGCAAACTGTGCAACAGCATCCGCCAGCGTGGGCAGTTGGACCCGATCTACATCGAGCGTGGCGTGGACCTGGCGCCGATCGTCAAGCCGCTGCTGCGTGCCGGCGACATTCTGCTGTGCCAGGGTGCCGGTGACATCGGTGGCCTTGCCCCGAAATTGCTCGCGAGCCCGCTGTTTGCGTCCGCCAAGGGGGCGTCGAAATGATCACCGACTACGCCTCCCTGTTCTCCACCATCACGCCTGCCGACTTCGGCCGCGTGGCCGTGTTGTTCGGCGGCACGAGCGCCGAGCGTGAAGTGTCGCTCAAGTCCGGCAACGCGGTGCTCCAGGCGCTGCAGAGCGCCGGTGTGAATGCGTTCGGTATCGACGTCGGCGATGATTTTCTCGCGCGTCTGCAGGCCGAAAAGATCGACCGTGCCTTCATCATCCTGCACGGCCGTGGCGGTGAAGACGGCAGCATGCAGGGCCTGCTGGAATGCGCCGGCATCCCTTACACCGGCAGCGGGATCCTCGCGTCGGCACTGGCGATGGACAAGCTGCGTACCAAGCAGGTGTGGCACAGCCTGGGCATTCCGACGCCGCGTCACCGAGTGCTGTGCAGCGAAGACGATTGTATTTCTGCAGCCAAGGAACTGGGCCTGCCTTTGATCGTCAAACCAGCCCATGAAGGCTCCAGTATCGGCATGGCCAAAGTGAACTCGGCCGCCGAATTGATCGACGCATGGAAAGCGGCCAGTACCTACGATTCGCAAGTGATGGTTGAACAGTGGATCCAGGGTCCCGAGTACACCATCGCCACCCTGCGTGGCCAGGTATTGCCGCCCATCGCATTGGGCACGCCCCACACCTTTTACGACTACGACGCCAAGTACGTGGCTTCCGATACCCAGTACCGGATCCCGTGCGGCCTTGACGCAGACAAAGAACAGCAATTGATGGACCTCACGGCCAAAGCCTGTGAGGCGCTGGGTATCGCCGGTTGGGCGCGGGCAGACGTGATGCAGGATGACCAGGGCAACTTCTGGTTCCTGGAAGTCAACACGGCGCCGGGCATGACCGACCACAGCCTGGTCCCCATGGCAGCCCGTGCCGCCGGTCTGGATTTCCAGCAGTTGGTGCTGGCGATCCTTGCCGAAAGTATTGAGCCAAGAGGCTAAGACATGAAAGGCGCATCGCTTCGTCATCAGCCCTCCCAAGCACCGAGCCGCAAGCCGGTGCCACGGGGTGCCAGCCGCATGGTGGCTAAAGAGCCGATGTCGGCGCGCCTGCCGAAAGCCAATTTTGCTTTCCTCAAGGCGCTGTTCTGGCCGGTGCTGCTGGTGGTGCTGGGCTTTGGCACTTATGAAGGTGCACAGCGGCTGCTGCCGTATGCCGACCGGCCGATCACCAAAATCAGCGTGCAGGGTGACTTGAGCTACATCAGCCAGCAGGCGGTACAGCAGCGCATCGGCCCGTACCTGGCGGCGAGCTTCTTTACCATCGACCTGGCCGGGATGCGCTCGGAGCTGGAGCAGATGCCGTGGATCGCCCACGCCGAGGTGCGCCGTGTCTGGCCGGACCAGGTGACGATTCGCCTGGAAGAACAATTGCCGGTGGCGCGTTGGGGCAACGAGGCGCTGCTGAACAACCAGGGCCAGGCGTTTACCCCGCGTGAGCTGGCCAACTATGAGCACCTGCCGCAGCTGTTCGGGCCGCAGCGGGCGCAACAGCAAGTGATGCAGCAGTACCAGGCCTTGAGCCAGATGCTGCGGCCGCTGGGCTTCTCCATTGCACGCCTGGAACTGCGTGAGCGGGGCAGCTGGTTTTTGACCACCGGGGCAGGCAGTTCCGGCCCGGGTATCGAGTTGTTGCTGGGACGCGACCGCTTGGTGGAGAAGATGCGCCGTTTCATTGCCATCTACGACAAGACCTTGAAAGAACAGATTACGAACATTGCGAGCGTCGACCTGCGTTACGCCAACGGCCTTGCCGTCGGCTGGCGTGAACCGGCTGCGCCGACGACAGACAAACCCGCTGTCGCGAAGAATTAAGAAGAGGCAGGACCCATGGCAAACGTGCAAAGCGGCAAAATGATCGTCGGTCTCGATATCGGCACCTCCAAGGTGGTGGCGCTGGTCGGTGAGGTCGGTGAAGACGGCGTGATCGAGATCGTCGGTATTGGCACGCATCCGTCCCGGGGCCTGAAGAAGGGCGTGGTGGTGAACATCGAGTCCACCGTGCAGTCGATCCAGCGCGCCATCGAAGAAGCGCAACTGATGGCCGGTTGCCGAATTCACTCGGCGTTCGTCGGCGTGGCCGGCAACCATATCCGCAGCCTGAACTCCCACGGCATCGTGGCGATCCGCGACCGTGAGGTCAGCGCCGCCGACCTTGAGCGCGTACTCGACGCTGCCCAGGCCGTGGCGATCCCGGCGGACCAGCGTGTGCTGCACACCCTGCCGCAGGACTACGTGATCGATAACCAGGAAGGCGTGCGTGAGCCCCTGGGCATGTCGGGCGTGCGTCTGGAAGCCAAGGTCCACGTGGTGACCTGCGCCGTCAACGCCGCACAGAACATTGAAAAATGTGTGCGTCGCTGCGGCCTGGAAATCGACGACATTATTCTGGAGCAACTGGCTTCGGCGTATTCGGTACTCACCGACGACGAGAAAGAACTGGGCGTGTGCCTGGTCGATATCGGCGGCGGCACCACTGACATTGCAATCTTCACCGAGGGTGCGATCCGTCACACCGCCGTGATCCCGATTGCGGGCGATCAGGTCACCAACGACATCGCGATGGCGTTGCGTACACCGACCCAGTACGCCGAAGAAATCAAGATTCGCTACGCCTGCGCTCTGGCCAAACTGGCCGGCGCCGGCGAGACCATCAAGGTGCCGAGCGTGGGCGACCGGCCACCGCGTGAGCTGTCGCGCCAGGCCCTGGCCGAAGTGGTCGAGCCGCGCTACGACGAGCTGTTCACCCTGATTCAGGCTGAACTGCGCCGCAGCGGCTACGAAGATCTGATCCCGGCCGGCATCGTGCTGACCGGTGGCACCTCGAAGATGGAAGGCGCGGTCGAACTGGCCGAGGAAATCTTCCACATGCCGGTGCGCCTGGGCGTGCCCCATGGCGTCAAAGGCCTCGGCGATGTCGTGCGCAACCCGATTTATTCCACCGGTGTGGGCTTGCTGTTGTACGGGCTGCAAAAGCAGACCGACGGCATCTCCATGTCGGGCCCGAGTATCCGCGACAGCTACCGCAGCGACGACGAAGCGAAAGCACCGTTGTTCGAGCGCTTGCAGGCTTGGGTCAAAGGAAACTTCTGACGAAGTTAGCTTCAAGCGACAAGTTTTAAGCTTCAAGTAACACGCTTCAAGCTTGCAAGCTCATGGCTTGCAACTTGTAGCTGATGTAAAGCAGTAGGCGAAAAAACTAGAGAAAATGAAAGGAGAGGGAACATGTTCGAACTCGTAGACAACATCCCCGCTAGCCCGGTTATCAAAGTAATCGGTGTCGGCGGTGGCGGCGGTAACGCTGTCAACCATATGGTCAAGAGCAACATTGAAGGCGTTGAATTCATCTGCGCCAACACTGATGCCCAGGCGCTGAAAAGCATCGGCGCGCGGACCATCCTGCAATTGGGCACAGCCGTGACCAAGGGCCTCGGCGCTGGCGCCAATCCGGAAGTCGGCCGTCAGGCCGCCCTGGAAGACCGCGAGCGTATTGCCGAAGTGCTGCAAGGCACCAACATGGTGTTCATCACCACCGGCATGGGCGGCGGTACCGGTACCGGTGCTGCGCCGATCATTGCCGAAGTGGCCAAGGAAATGGGCATTCTGACCGTTGCCGTGGTAACGCGTCCGTTCCCGTTCGAAGGCCGCAAGCGCATGCAGATCGCCGACGAAGGTATCCGTCTGCTGTCTGAAAGCGTCGACTCGTTGATCACCATCCCCAACGAGAAGCTGCTGACCATCCTGGGCAAGGACGCAAGCCTGCTGTCCGCGTTCGCCAAGGCTGACGATGTACTGGCCGGTGCCGTGCGCGGTATTTCCGACATCATCAAGCGTCCAGGCATGATCAACGTCGACTTTGCCGACGTACGTACCGTCATGAGCGAAATGGGCATGGCGATGATGGGCACTGGCTGCGCCAGCGGTCCGAACCGTGCGCGTGAAGCCACCGAAGCGGCCATCCGCAACCCGCTGCTCGAAGACGTGAACCTGCAAGGTGCACGCGGCATCCTGGTGAATATCACTGCCGGCCCTGACCTGTCCCTGGGTGAGTACTCCGACGTGGGTAGCATCATCGAAGCCTTCGCGTCCGAGCACGCCATGGTCAAGGTCGGTACCGTTATCGATCCGGACATGCGCGACGAGCTGCACGTAACCGTGGTTGCCACCGGCCTGGGTGCGAAAATCGAGAAGCCTGTGAAGGTCATCGACAACACCCTGCACAGCAGCCAGGCGAGCCAGTCGGCTGCCGCTCCAGCGCCTGCGCGCCAGGAACTGCCGTCGGTGAATTACCGTGACCTGGACCGTCCGACCGTGATGCGCAACCAGGCTCAGGCCGGTGCTGCTGCGTCCCGTAGCCCGAATCCGCAAGATGATCTGGATTACCTGGACATCCCGGCATTCCTGCGTCGTCAGGCCGATTAATGGAATGTATCAGGGCTATGAAGGTGATTGGTGTTCAGCAAAGGTCTGGTCTGCTATTATCGCCAGCCTTTGTTGATACCAGTTCGCAATTTGCGCTGAAGCGGTCCAAGCCATGATTAAACAACGCACTCTGAAGAATATTATTCGTGCCACAGGTGTAGGTCTGCACTCCGGGGAAAAGGTCTACCTGACCCTCAAGCCTGCACCTGTCGACACCGGCATCGTGTTTGTGCGTGCCGACCTGGACCCTGTCGTGCAGATACCTGCGCGCGCGGAAAACGTTGGCGAAACAACCATGTCGACCACGTTGGTCAACGGTGACGTCAAGGTGGACACGGTGGAGCACTTGCTCTCGGCCATGGCCGGTCTGGGCATCGATAACGCCTACGTCGAGCTCTCCGCGTCCGAAGTCCCGATCATGGATGGCAGCGCTGGACCCTTCGTATTCCTGATTCAATCTGCCGGCCTGGAAGAACAGGACGCAGCCAAGAAGTTCATTCGCATTCTGCGGGAAGTGACAGTAGAAGACGGCGACAAGCGCGCCACCTTCGTCCCGTTCGAAGGCTTTAAAGTGAGCTTTGAGATCGATTTCGATCACCCGGTATTCCGTGACCGCACCCAAAGTGCAAGCGTGGATTTTTCCAGCACTTCGTTCGTAAAAGAAGTCAGCCGCGCCCGTACCTTTGGTTTCATGAGTGACATCGAGTACCTGCGCAAGCACAACCTCGCACTCGGCGGTAGCGTTGAAAATGCCATTGTGGTCGACGCGGACGGGGTACTGAACGAAGACGGCCTTCGCTACGAAGACGAGTTCGTGAAGCACAAGATCCTCGATGCAATCGGTGACCTCTACCTGCTGGGCAATAGCCTGATAGGCGAGTTCAAAGGCTTCAAGTCGGGCCACGCCCTTAATAACCAGCTGCTGCGCAAGTTGATTGAGCAGACAGACGCCTGGGAAGTCGTGACCTTCGAAGATGCCAGCACCGCACCGATCTCTTACATGCGTCCCGTTGCGGCGGTGTAAGTAACAACTCTCTTTCTTTAGTTTTTAAAGGCTGCCTTCGGGTGGCCTTTTTTTTTGGTGCGCCAGGCATGGCGCGTTGCGCGAAGCGCAACCAGTTTGGCTGTGGTGGCCACGCTGGTGACTTGGAGGTGAAAGTCCTCTACACACCCGGCAAGGGGAAGTGTTAGCCAGAGGC